>DASXVS010000052.1 GCA_036504095.1 Armatimonadota bacterium
TCGTCGGGTCGTGGCTGTGGCTCTGGCTTCCTTCAGACCCCACCTCGCGGTGACGCCCTTGCCGTCGCTTAACGGTTCCGATTCCCTTTACCGTAGAGGACTTTCACCTCCGAGAACGGGCGCATGCCCGGCGTACATGAAGAAGGGGCACAGAGGACACTCCTCTGTGCCCCAATCTTCCTGCGCTCGTGTGATCACAGCACTGAAATGTCGTCGATCCATTTCTCGCTGCCGGATTCCGTGATCCACCAGCCGCCCTGCGCTTTCTCGAGCGTGTAATTCAGCCTGATGACGTGCTTCTCGCCATCCGCGTCTCGGAAGGTATGTTTCGCCTCCAGGTGTACCTCGTCCGAGGATATCTTCTCGACGTTTGTCCATTCGAATCCAACGGTCTCGACCCGGTTTAGCGCATCCTTGGTAACGTCGCGGAAGTCGTCCGGCTCAAGGCTGTACTTGTACGTGCCCTTCTGGTAGATGCGAACCGGGATCGCCTGGTTGATGTGCTGCAGCAAACGCCCGCCATCGGCATCCAGCCACGCTGAGCGGATATCGTCCATCGTGTCCCGCATGGACGATTGGGTGGGCGAGCTGTAGATGTCGTAGTCGTCATCGACCACATCGTGCAGGTACACGCGCTTCTCGATAACGATCACTCTCTCCGGATAGATGTACAGAGGAGCGAGGTTGCCATAACACCAGAACGGCGAGTAGTAATATCCGCTGACGTACGGGCCGCAGTAGTAGTACGGATAGTAGAACCTGGCACCGAAGAAGAAGCCGGTGTTGTAGCAGTACCACGGGTCATACCACCCGAGGTCCACGGTGTAGAAATGCCGGCCGCCATACCGGGCGCCACCGTCGTTCCATCGGTTGTGATCAATGGGCGGCGGGCGGTAGCCGCGGTCCACCGGCACGTTGTGAACAGTGCCGCTCTCGCGGGGACGCCACGACGGGCCGGATCCGCCCGGTGCGGAGTCTCTGCCCATGTTGGAGCCCCTGGCGGTCGGGCCGGACGGCATCGAATTTCCGGCGCCGTTCCCGGCGCCTGCCCGAGACGGCGGGCGCCATGCCAGCGGAGAGGACGAGGCGCCGGATGTCAGCGGACCATTACGGGCGCCTCCAAGGCGCACGCCGCCGGCCGGTTTGCGATCGGTTGGCGCACTCGGTTGGCGCGTAATCGTTCCGGGGCCTGCCGTGCCGGTTCCTCGGCTCCCACGATAGCCCGGCAAATCCGCGCCACCCGGGTTCACCGGCAAACTCCGGGGGCTTTCGCGCCGTACACTGCCACTATCTGGTAGGCGTGCGCCCGTCCCGCGACTGCCTCGATAACCCGGCAAATCAGAGCCACCCGGGTTCACAGGCAAACTGCGAGGGCTTTCCCGCCGCACACTGCCGCTGTCAGGCTGGCGATCCTGGTTGTTAGGGCGGGACGAAAGGCCGGTGTCGACAGGCAGATTACGCATCCCGCCGGGACTGCGATCCGGCTGCGAATTGCGAAAGATCGGAGCGTTGTCAACCGGGGTCGTTCGCGTCGGTGAAGGGAACGTGGGCGATTCACGGGGCGAGGGGTTCCACTGTGGTTGTGGCGATGGCTGGAAGCGTGGTGTATCCCGCTGTACCGGCGCCGGCGATGGAGCGCGGTAAACCGGCGCCTCCACCCGCGGCGCAGGCCGGCTTTCCGGGCGCGACTCCGGTCGAGAAACCGGGCGCGAATCGTCTCGTTTGTCATCGCCGGGCCGTGATCTCTGAGCCAGAGACGGACCGGCACAGATCAGCATTGTTCCGGCTACCAGCAAACCGGAAGCCATCAACCCATTCGCTGTATAGTGTTTCATTGCAGGCGCCTCCTTCTGTGGTGACGGGTGTTCGGCATGGCGTGCCGGTTCAAACTCTGGAACCGGCACCCCTTGCCCGTCATCCGGCACCTATTTCGCGTACTCTACCGCGCGAGTCTCGCGAATGACCGTCACCCTGATTTGACCAGGGTACTGCATCTGTTCTTCAATGCGTTTTGATACTTCTCGGGCTAGGGCGTGGGCTCGGTCGTCGTCTACTATGCTTGGGCGGACCATTACTCGCACTTCGCGCCCTGCTTGAACTGCATACGCCTTCTCGACTCCTTCAAATGAATCCGCAATGGCCTCCAATTGAGTTAGACGTTTGATGTATGCCTCCAGGTTTTCGCGGCGGGCCCCCGGCCTTGCCGCGCTGAGCCCGTCTGCCACCTTTACCAGCGTGGCTTCCACGGTTTCGGCTTCGATATCGTCGTGATGTGCGCCGATGGCGTGGATCACCTCTTCCGGTTCTCCGTATCGCCGGGCCAGGTCCATGCTGATGTGATGGTGAGCCCCTTCCATCTCAAAGTCCACCGCCTTGCCCAGGTCATGCAGCAAAGCCGCTCGCTTCGTCAACCACACGTTCGCCCCAAGTTCCGCGGCCATCGCCCCGGCAAGGTGGGCCATTTCGACGCTGTGGTCCAGCACGTTCTGGCCATAACTGGTGCGATACCTCAGTTTTCCGAGTATCCGAACCACCTCGGGGTGGAGCCCGGTTACGCCGCTCTCCATGACAGCGGCCTCGCCGGCCTCGCGGATCTTGGTATCCACCTCGACCCGCGCCCGCTCGATTGTCTCTTCGATGCGGCCCGGATGGATCCGGCCGTCCGCAACCAGCGTGTTAAGCGCGATGCGGGCAACCTCCCGCCGGACCGGGTCAAAAGCCGAAAGCACGACTGCTTCGGGCGTATCGTCAATTATCAGGTCCACGCCGGTCATCGTTTCGAAGGCCCGGATGTTCCGGCCTTCGCGTCCGATGATTCGGCCCTTCATGTCATCACTTGGGAGCGCAACCGATGTGACGGTTGTCTCCGAGACCGTGTCTACCGCGCACCGCTGTATAGCGAGAGTAACGATTTTGCGGGCGATGCGCCCTGCGTCGGCCTTGGCGCGCTCTTCGGTATCCTTGATGAGCTTCGCTGCGTCGCGCTGAACGTCGTTATCGATGCTCTTGAGAAGCTGGACCTTCGCCTCGTCGGCGCTGAGCCCAGCCACGTTCTCCAGTGCTTTCGTCCGCTCTTTATGTTCGCGGGCGGCCCGCTCGAGGGCTTCTACGAGTTGCCTGTCTTTCACCGCCAGTTCGCTTTCGCGATGTTCGAGCCCATCGATTCGGCGATCCAGCGTTTCTTCTCTTTGAGTTAATCTTCGCTCCAGCCTCTGTAATTCCGCGCGCTTCTCGCGGTCTTCCTCTTCCAACTGCTGCTTCAGATGCAGCGCGTCTTCCCTGGCCTCCAGGAGGAGGGTTTTGCGCTGCGCTTCAATTTCCTTTGTAACGAGTTCCCGTTGTCTCTGCAGGTCCTCGCGATCACGTTTTCTCTGCATCTCGAGGCGCCTGGCCTCAAAGATGGCATAAATCAATACGAACACGGCCACCATAAGGGCCGCTACATTTTGCCACATGACGATTTTACCTCCACCGTTCATCCGCGTGGTGATAGCGTTACCACGCGGCGGGTGAGGTTGGATGCGAAGGGATAGACCGGCCGCTCTCGGGCGGTCAGTCAGCGTGTTTGGGCGTTAGAACAACACCCAAAACGTCATTTATAGTATCCCACGCAAACCCTCGCCTTTGCAAGAATGCTCCCAGTTTGCGGCGGGCGTCTTGCGGCTCCATATTCACGTATCTGGCGGCCCGTGCGCCTGCCGCTTCCAGCGCGGCGGCACGCTCGGTGTCATCGTCCATGCCGGCGACAGCCGTTTCGACCGTTTCGGCGTCCAAACCCTTCCTTCGAAGCTCCCATGCCAGCGCCCGCCGGCCCGCGGGCCGTTCGGCTTGCCGGTCGCTGATGAACTTCCTGGCAAAATCCTGATCATCGAGATAGTTCAGAGCGTATAACCTAGACACAACCTCGTCCACAATATCGGTTTCGTAGCCCGCCAGAGCCAGACGATCGCGGATTTCCTTCTCGGAGCGCGCCCGGTACGACAGGAGGTTGAAGGCGCGATCCTTCGCCTTGTTGAGGGACTCCTGGCGGACGATGTCGTTGAGGTGCTCCTCGTCGATGCGCTGGCCGACGCTGAGGCCCAGGGAAACCACGACCGCGGCGTTGACGCCCATCGCGAACTCGCCATCGAGGTAGAGGTTCATGCGATCCCTCTTCCTCTGCTGCGGTTCGATGGCGGATATGGTGCGTTCCTGTGCCATTTGGGTGCTCTTTCTATTTCATTTGTATCGTACCCCATCTTGCAGGCGGGCGTCTCCATAGCGGGGGGAAGAGGATTCGGGGGATCCCCCAACCTACCACTGAGGACGCGGAGAGCACAGAGGTGCACGGAGGAGATTTTAGTGGTGAGTGAAGAATGCAGAAGGCAGAAGGCAGAGGGCCGGATGGAGCGCGGGCGCCTCGCCCGCATCCGGGCCGGAGCCCCCCTAGCCTCCAATATTGTCTGATGACAATAGATGGTGGACAGTTTCTGACAAGACATCCTTTACACTTCGCTCGGGAGGTGTGGGATGCCATTTCAGGAGCAATCGCTTATGCAGTCACGGAAACGATTGGCGAGCCTGGTGCTGGAGGGTGGC
>DASXVS010000053.1 GCA_036504095.1 Armatimonadota bacterium
GACGCCATCGTCCTGGAGCTGGGATCGCAACTCGGCGGCGTTGAGGAGGTTGCCGTTGTGCGCGACGGCGATGGGTCCGTAGACGGAATCGACCTGGATGGGCTGGGCGTTTCGGAGGACGCTGGAGCCGGTGGTGGAGTAGCGGGTGTGGCCGATGGCGGCGTGGCCGCGCATACCGGAGAGGACTTCCTCATGGAAGACCTGGGAGACGAGTCCCATCTCTTTGTAGGTGGCGATGGAATCGACATCGGCGACGGAGATTCCGGCGGACTCCTGGCCGCGGTGCTGAAGGGCGAAAAGCCCGAAATATGCCAGGCGGGCGACATCGAGGCCGGGGGCGTGGATGCCGAAGACGCCGCATTCATCATTGGGGTGGTCCATTCTCATAAGTACAGTGTAGCAGGGCTGAGGGCTGGGTGCTGAGGGCTGAGACCGGACCTGATGAACCACGGAGGAGACGGAGGGGGCGGAGGTGCACGGAGGATTTCGGGGGAATTTGCCATTGAGCATTTGCCAATGGACATTTGACATCGGGGGAACGGAGGGCGGGTACTGCAAATCGAAAAATGCAAATATTAAATTGGGGCGGAGGCGCGGCGCAGCGAGCCAAACGTAGCGCGGGCGCCCTCGCCCGCATCCGGAACCGGAGGCGGGAGCCGGTGGGATTTGCCATTGAGCATTTGCCAATGGACATTTGAGATTGGGTGACGGTTTTGAGGCTGGCCTCTGCGCGGAGAGGAGCACGGCGGCGGTGTCCTGCTCGCGCTCCGAGGTGACGGGCACGGCGGTGAGGATGAGGCGGAGGGAGCGGTCGTTGTTGCCGATGGTCGCGGTGTGGAGGTTGCCGACCTTGGGCGAGACGGTTTCATTAAGATCGAAGTCGGGCTGTTATCCTAGAGCGGCTGGAGGCCAATCGCTCTTAGATACTCGTATGTTGGATCATAGAACCCCGACTGACGAGTCGGGTCTGTCGGGTCACCATTGGGGACGACGATGACCATACCCTGTCTTGCACGCGTCAGCAAGACGCGATAGGCGTTCTTCTGGTAGCTCTGGCCCTCTGCATTCCTGATATGGGTCCACTTCTGCCCTCGAAATGACCAATGCTCCCAGCCGCACTTCGAATACCGGAAATCGGCGTCCCACGTTACACAGGCCCAATCCAGTTCCAGTCCCTGAACGTGAAACTCCGTGGCCACGTCTTCCAGGTAATATGACGACCGAACATGATCTTTCGGGTCGAGGAAGTAATGGATCGGGTCCATTGGCGAACGGACATCGATTGCATGCGGCTTCAGGCGCTCTGCTTGCGATGAAACCACGATCCCGTATCGCTCTGTCCCTCTAGCGGTATCCCTTAGCCACTCTTTGGCTGCTCGAAGGTCGCGCGTGAGCCGGATGGGATACTTCGCGTCCACCGTCTGCAATGCCGCCTGAGCCTCCGCGACGTCCAAGTCGAGGATCCGCTTAACCAACAGCGACACGTTTTCCGCGCGAAACGAGCGCATCGAGACGGATAGATGCAGATCATCGGTCCACGTGACATCAGTCGTCCGCTTGAGGTCGAGCAGCTGTTCTGCGGCTCCGTACTCAGAGTCCACGAGGCGGCCGGAAACGTAGACATGCCACGCGGGAAATCTGTGCTTGATGGCCTTAACCCACTCGGAGATGCCGGCCTCGCCGCTATTGATCTCCTGGCCCCCACCAACGAGACAGACAATTGTTGCCCAGTCCGGCTGGCGGTCGAGGCAGGAGATGAGGAACTCCGGCTCCGACTGGTTAAAGTTCGGCAGCCCTTTCTTCTGACGCATGAACTTTGATGTCTGCTCCTGAGTCCAAGCACGCTGCGCTTCATCAAACAGGGCTACATGTTCAATGGGAGGTTGGGATGAATCAACCAGGCACTCATCGCGGAAGTTGTGCACGTTCTGGATGAAGGCCTTGACCTCACTCATAGCCTCCTTCTTTCTTATCTTGGTGCCCTGTTCCTTCTTGCGGCTTACTTTGTCTCGCGCCAGCGCTTCGCGGAGTACTGCGACGAGAGGCCCGTTTCCGGAAAGATAGACGCTGTACAAGTCGTTCTGGAGATCACTGTGGGTCGTAGCGATATTCAGGCCGACCAGCGTCTTGCCCGCACCCGGAACACCGGTCAGGAAGCAGATTGACTTCTGTTGAAGGTCTCTGGACTTCTGGATGATCGAAGCAATGGCATCGGACGTCTTTGATAGGTTGATGGCGCCGGCATCACTGCGTGAAATGCTCTCAACCTCATGCCCGTTGTATAGCGCCATGGCCGCTTCCACGATCGTGGGGGTTGGGGAATAACGCCCGTCCTCCCAGATACCGGCATCAATATGCATGCCAGATACTCCGGCCAAAGCACGACGCAACACGGACCCGATACCGTTAGGATTGCATCGCACTGGTCTGAACAGCTTGTCTACGCCCCACGGAACCAAATCGTCATGAGGAGAGCTAGGTGCGTTCGTGGCGACAAGTACGGGCACGATGGTGCACGGCTGACTGGATTCATGGAAGTTCTTGAGGTCGAGGGCGTAATCCGACACCTGATCTAGAGCGGCCGACGTGAACAGCCGCTCCCCCACTTTGAACTCAAGCACGAAGATTACTGGGCCGATCAGCAGAACCACATCGATCCGGCTCCCAACTCTGGGGACGCTGTACTCGAAGTAGACGGAACCCTCTGTCCCAGCCAACGCTGGTTTGAGAAACCTGATCTCCGCGAGCCATGCGTCTCGTTGCGTCTGGGTTACGTCGAACTCGCTTGCCGCAACCAGTTCACCGAGAACCTCCGCCTCGGAAGCGGATTGGAAGCCTGAAATGCTGTTGCCGTAGTAATGCCGTTTCATTTTGAGAGGTCGGCGTACATTCGGCGAAATCGATTTCGGCGTCTCAAACGTCGTGTCGATCAGCCAAACCTCCGCACAAGAGGTGTGCCGTGGTAAACAGACCGCAGGGTGAGGTTTCAGCGGCCATCGCGTCGCCAGCACTACGCTCTAGTGCCAGGATAGCACCGGAGCGCTGGCTTCACCAGCAATCCACGAAGAATGATAGGTTCCAATCGTTTGATCGAAGCAGTGCCAGGAGGTTCTCGGCGTGCTCCTCGGGTAGCAGCGCGCGCAACCGTTCTGTGGCTTGCTCTCGAGCACCTTTAGCGTCTGGTACGACGATGCGGCCCGTGAATGTGAGCTCATCGTCTTTCCAGAGACCCAACCGGGTCATTTCCTCGACGATCTCGTTTGGGTACGCGTCTTCGTAGTTGAGGCGTACTACGGGTACCATCACCTTCGCCATTTCGGTGCTCCCTTCGCTGCTGGCGTGATCCGCATGAATGGTCGTCCCGAAACGGCCTATGGGTCTACGGTTTATGAGTCCCATTTCGGACCTACCCCCCGCTCGCACGGCTCGCGGAGCACTACCCAAAAAGGATGGGGAACCGGAAGTGGCAGCGATGAACGAGGAGCGACGCGGCGATACGGTGACGCGGCGACGCGGCGAGGGGGCGACACGGTGACGCGGCGACGCGGCGAGGGGGCGAGGAGGCGAGGGGGCGAGGGGGCGATGCGGGCGAGGGCGCCCGCGCTACTGGAAGTTAGTGATTGGAGGTCTGATGTGGCGCCCCGCCATTCATCACTCGAAATCCTCCGTGCACCTCTGTCCCCTCCGTGTACTCCGTGGTAAATCCTCCTCCGCGAAACCTCCGCGATCCTCCGCATCCTCCGCGTTGAAGTCCAGTGGTTGTTGTCGATGAGATTCTTCGCTGCGCTCAGAATGACAGTCGGGCACGGAGGCCCGACCTACCGTGGCGAAAAAAGTTCAGACAAAAGGGGCTTCTGCCTGGCTAGTAAGTGGGAGGCACATTTTCATGGTGTACAACTACAAGCAGGGCTGGGGGGAGCGGAATCTGCGGGGGCAGGGGCCGACGGGGATCAAAATGTATGGCGGCGGCGGTCGCTCGCCCATGTATGACGAGGGGGCGGCGGATTACAACGTTTATCCTTCAATGACGAGCATCACGCGTTTGCGGATGATGAGTTACCTGTGCCTACATGGTCCGATCCGGATCCCGGCTTTGGCGCGGAAGTTGGATGTGCCGGAGATAACGGTCCGGCAGGGGATGTGGGCGCTGAAATCGACCTGGGCGGTTGAGGGGAATCCGAGCGTTATCGGGCGGGGATACTCGCGGTCGAGGACGGGTGGGTGCTATTCGATGGAGTGGGACGCGACGGAGACGGGTCGGAAATGGCTGTGGCGGTACGGCTGGGTGACGCGGCGGATCGGTCCTGACTTTCAATGGTACTGGCCGGGTTGGGGGTTTGATCTGCGGTGGGACCTGGCGCCGTACGACGTACTGCGGGATTACGCGGAGCCGACGTTGCTGCGTCCGGCGGCGATGGCGATAGCGCGGTTCCTGATGTATGAGAATCCGACGCAGGGGCCGAAGATCGCGGAGATGCTTGGGTTCAACCGGTGCATGGTGGAGCAGTATCTGAAGCGGTGGTACGCCCGGGGCTGGATCGACCATTTGGACGGCGAATTGTGCGTTCGGAGCTACTGGGCGCCCGACTGTGTTGTGGCGGCGCCGCGGTGGACGCTGACCCGGTACGGCGAGGCGGCGATGTACCGGCACGCGGATGCGCTGCGTTGGGCGAGCCAGACGTGCGGCTATACTCCGCCGGAGGACGATGATTTCCTGAACGACCGGGACATGGTGAATTACCTGCCGGCGGTGTTCTACTACGCGGAGCAGTAGAAGGCAGGAGACAGGAGGCAGGAGACAGGAGGCAGCATTCAGCATTCAGCATTCGGCATCCAGGATTCAGGATTCAGGAAGCAGCCTCCTGCGTTCAGGGCGGAACACGTCCCGGTAACCGGCCGGAGGCCGACCGTACCGTGAGGCGTGGGGGGCGCACGATGACGCCGGGTGCGGGCGGTCCTTCGACTTCGCTCGTTCCTCGCTACGCTCAGGATGCCGCGTTCGTTCTGCGTTCTGCCTTCTTCGTCGCCTAGTCTCTTGCGCGTTTCAGGACTATCACGGCTTGCGATTTCATTGGGCTGATGGTCAGTTTGTCGCCTTCAAGCTTGTAGGTCCATGTGGAGGTGGAGTGATCGGGGGCCGGAAACTGCATGCCGTCAGCCATGAGGCTGGCGACGGTGAGGGTCAGGGTGCCGTTACCGGCGGTGTATGTGCCTGTGGTCACGGACTGGTGCTGGGCGCCCATGTTGAGGGCGTCGGTGGTCTGTTTGAACTTGGCGTCCTTTGTGAGGGTCAACGCTATTTTGACTTCGGAATTGTCGCTGGCGGCGCCTTTCCATGTGCCCACGATGGTGGGTTTGGAGCAACCCGCGAGGGCCAGTGCGGCCGCAAGGACGAACACCGTGATACTGCGCAATCTCATTATTTCACCCTTGTCAGCACGACCTTGTCGGGCTGTCCCATGTTGAGAACCAGTGTGTTGCCGTGGACCTCAAAACGGTGTGTCTCGATGAGGACTTTGGCGCGCTGGATGTCGACCCCGTTCACGGTGGAATTCCTCTGGCGGAACGTGATGGTGTTGCCCGCTATTTCGTAACTTCCCGCCTGAACCGTTTTGAGGCTTCCAACGTTGGACGACACGCTGTTTTCCGACGTGTAGTGTTTGTCCGAATCGAACGTGTACCGGACGGCGGCGGTCACGGGGCCGATTGCCTTCGTTCCCTTCCACTCGCCCTCGATGGAAGGCTTGAAGCATCCGGACAGGCCGGCGGCCGCCAGTCCCGCCATACATATCAGCGCCAATCTCATGGTAGCCCCCTATCCCCCGATTGCCGGGCCGGTTCTATATATTAGTGCAGAAAGGCGACGGGAGACAGGCGGGCGGGAACCTGACGGCCGGTCGTGGGCGTTGGCTCTTTGACACATGTGCCGTCCGGGCGCGTACAATGGCGCTGCAGCGCCGTATATGAACCGGGCGGCGCCGAAACCCACCATGCGCCAGATCATCATGCTCATTTTGGCCGCCATGGGCGGCGGGTGCCAGGGCCATTGGGCGCCGGCGGCCCATCCCGCGCCGGCGGCGTGGCGGACCGTCCGTGCGAGGCCCGGCGGGTTGGGCTGGGCGGCCGGCGATGCGGGGCTGGTTTTCGCCACCGTGGATGGGGGCAGCACGTGGACGCCGCAGTCAACGCCTCTCGCGAACAGCATCCTCAGCGTGGATTTCGGGTCTGCGCTCGTCGGCTGGGTCTCCGGTGTGAACGGAGACGCCGCGCGCACCGCGGACGGCGGCGCTTCCTGGGTGCAAATGCCGATCGCCAAGGATGATCTGGGAATCGGGCCGCCCGACTCCATCTCGCCGATCGTCTCGCCGGACGAAGCGCACGCGTGGGCGCTCGCGCGCTGGTTGGACACCACTGTCCTCTATCACACCGCCAACGCGGGGTCCTCGTGGTCCACGGTGGCGTATACGGACCACGGTTACGCCTCCCCCAACACCTTGTACGGCATGGGGCTCACGTCGGATACGGAGGGGTGGCTGGTCGCCAGCCGGCTCGTGAGCGGCAACTACATCCCGGTGTTATTGCGCACGGTGGATGGCGGGACGACGTGGCAGCCGTTCGATGCCCCGGCCACGCAGTTGAACGGTGCGTCCGACCCTGCCTGGGAGGTGGCCATTCAGGCGGTCTCGACCGGCCGGGTGTGGGTGAGCGTGTGGGACACGGTGAACAGCCGGGGCAACATCTTCAGGCTGGAACTGACGAGCCCGCCCAATACGTGGACCTGGAGCGTATGGCCCTGGAACAGCCGGGTCCGGGAGATATCGTTCTCCGGCCCCGCGCGGGGCATCCTGGCGGGCGACTCGACGTGGGAGACCCCGGATCTTTTCGCCACGGTCCATACCACAACGTTTTCGGGCGCCGCCCCACTGGCGGCGGATTTTGCATCGCAAACCGAGGGATACGCCGCGGGTCCGGATGGCGTCCTTTACCGCTGGATACCGGATCTGTGGGGTGACGCGAACCAGGATGGGCGGGTAGACGTGCGGGACGCGTGTATCATCGCGGATATCGCCACAGGTGGAACGCCGGATGCGTCGGTATCGCGGGTTCTTGCGGATGTGGACGGCGACGGGCAGGTTACCGTGGCTGATGCCGTCCGGGCGCTGCGCATCGCGGGCGGGCTGGCGGGGCAGGGCTGAGGGCGGAGGTCAAATAGTTGGGGGCCGTGGCATACTGATAGCAAGTAAGTAGGCTGTTTGCTACCGCTAACGCCGACGACTGAATGCGCCGGCGTGCCGAGGAGGTTCGCTATGCGTGGCTGCCGATCGTTCCTCAGGGCGCTTGCCCTCCCCCTGTTTGCACTCTCCCTTTCTGTCCCCGGGCGGGCCGCCGTGGTGTATGTGAACAAGAACGGCGCGGGCGCCGTACACGACGGGACGTCATGGTCGGCCGGCTTCCAGTCAGTCCAGGCGGGTGTCAACGCTGCCGCGAGCGGCGACGAGGTGTGGGTAGCGGCCGCCACGTACAAAGAAGCCATAACGCTAAAACCTGGTGTGAAGCTGTACGGCGGCTTCTCTGGCGCCGAGACCGCACTATCGCAGCGTAGCATTTCCGCCAACATTACAGTCCTTGGCACAACCGACGTGTCCACCTGGGTGGGAGACAGTGTTGTCACCGCTCTGACCGGGTGCGGGCGCGATACGCTGCTCTCCGGCTTCACCATCAGCCGCGGGTCGGGCAAGAGCTTGGGGGGGCGCTTCTACGGTGGAGGCGTATATTGCGAGGACGCTTCACCCACCATCGAGAAGAACACAATTGTCGGCAACTTCACCTGGAATCAGTTTGACGGCCACACCTGGATCGGCGGCGGGAGCGGTGGGGGAATCGCGTGCTTTAGCGGCGCGGCGCCGCTCATCACCGGTAACGTAATCGCGCACAATTGGGCTGAGGCCGCCATTTTCGGCGGCGGTGACGGCGGGCTGGGCTCCGGTGTCTATTGCCGCGACTCCTCCCCGACGCTGATAAACAATACGATCGTTTCCAACAACTCGGCGCATCCAGGTGGCGGCATCTGCGGCGAAGGTACATCCTCTCCAACGCTCGTCAACAACATCATCGCTTTCAGCGGTGGGGGCGTAAGCCTGCCCGCAGGCGTGCTGCGGAACAACGATGTGTACGGGAATGGCAACAGTGTCCTGACCGACTACTCCGGAATCGCCGACCCCACGGGCACGAACGGCAACATCAAGGTCGACCCTCTGTTCGCAAGCAAAACGGCCGACGACTACCACCTCCTGGCTGGCTCGCCGTGCATCGATGCCGGCGACGACTCGATGGTAGTTGCTGGGCAAACCGATCTTGATGGCAGACCGCGCAGGTTGGGCGCATATGTGGATATGGGCGCGTACGAGTTCCCCACATCCGGATACTTCACTTTGGCGGACGCGGCGTCGGCGCTACGCACCGCCGGAGGCCTGAACGCGCCCGACCAGTCCGGTGCCGCGCGTTTGAACGTGTGGTCGGACGCTCCCGGGGCGAGCGTGGTGGACATCCGTGACGCCATCGGCATCGCCCGAAAGGCAGCCGGGCTGGACACGAATCCGTGACGCAGAATTGAGAAGTGAGAGTTGAGATTCGTGATATACTGATGGTAAGTAAGTAGGCCGTTCGCTACCGCTAACGCCGACGACACACAACACGCCGGCGCGCCAAGGAGGTTCGCCATGCGTTGTTGCCAGTCGTTCCTTAGGGCTCTTGCCCTCCCCCTGTTTGCACTGTCCCTTGCTATCCCCGGCCGGGCCACCGTGGTGTACGTCAACAAGAACGCGGCAGGCGCCTTGCATGACGGCAAGACATGGGGCACTGCCTTTGTCGCGGTCCAGGCCGGGATCAACGCCGCCGCCAACGGCGACGAAGTGTGGGTGGCGGCTGGGTCTTACTCCGAGAGCATCTCAATCACGACTGCCGTTCCCCTCTATGGAGGCTTTGCCGGCGCCGAGGCACTCCGAAGCCAGCGCGATCCGAAGGCCAATGCCGCTGTCCTGGATGGCGGTGGTCTTCACCCGGTCGTCCGGATCGAAGGCGCTGGCACTGTGCTCGACGGCTTCACCATCCAGAACGGGCTGAACAACTTCCAGGGGGTCGGAGGCATTAACTGCATGGCGCCGAATGTGGTGATCGCAAACAACCTCATTCGGAACAACAAGTATAGCGATACGTATATGGGAAGCGGCTCGGGCGGAGGGGTCTACCTGAGTCCGCAGGCAACGGGGGCGATTGTCCGCGACAACAGCATCACCGGAAACACGGTCTACGCTGGTGCGGGCGTGAGTACGTATGCCGTTGGAGCGACAGCGTACGGCGGAGGCATCGCCGTTTATGCGGGCAACGTGACCGTTGAACGAAATGTGATCACGCAAAACAGCGTGACGGGAGAAGGGTTCAAGTTTGGGAGCTGCTCTCACTGCTTCGATCCCACGGGCTGGGCATTTGGCGGGGGGATCGCGGTCCTTGGGAGCACGTGCATCGTCAGGGACAATCTCATCGCGTATAACACGGCTACCGGAAACTACACCGGCCAAGGCGGCGGACTGGACGCTTCCGGGGCGACCGGCGCCTCATTGATCGCGAACAACACGTTCGTGGGAAACACCTCCGCAGGGGCAACCGTGATCGTGGCCGGCGCCGGCGTTTATGCCAACAACATCGTATTCGGCAACTCCACCGGCCAGTCGGTTCAAGGAGTCACCCAGGGGCATAACGCGGTATTCGGCAACCGGACGTTCGACTACGCCCCGACAACCTCGTCAAGCCCCACTGATATTCATCTAGACCCGCTGTTCGTCAACACTACGGCAGGGGACTATCGCCTGCGCTCCGGATCACCCTGCATCGACGCGGGAGACGATACGGTTGTCGTTACCGGCGACACGGATCTGGTCGGCAAGCCGCGCATCATCGGCGCTCACGTGGACATGGGCGCGTATGAGTTTACGGCGCCAGCCTTTGGTTTCCCCGACGTCCAACGAGCCCTTTCCCTTGCGGGAGGGCTCGAACAGAGGACCTCCGCGGACCAGAATCTGGACGTTCAAACCTCCGCACCGTCCGACGGTAAGATCGATATCCTGGACGTCGTCCGCCTCGCGCGGATCGCCATCGGGCTGGAATGAGAATTGAGGTGTCCGGTATCGGGTGTCAGGTGTCGGGTGGCAGGTGTCAGGGCCCGGCACCCGTTGCTCGGCCCCCGGTTCCCAGCCCTTGCTCCGATTTCCGCTGGCTTGGCCGCCGGCCGGCAGCCTGGTAGCATAATGGCATATCAACGCCGCCACCGGCCCATCCATTGCCGTTGTACTGCCGTTCCTTAGGAGGCCCTATGCGTTACCTGATAGCCGTTGCCGCAGTCTTCGTAACTCTCATCGTCCGGGCACACTCCCAACAGGTGAAGATTGATGTTTCAGGAGAACTGACAGGGGCAACCGTTTGCGACGGGGTGGTTTACTTTGGCTCTTTTGGCGGCAAGCTGTACGCTGTGAGAGCATCCGATGGGACCACCATGCCAGGCTTCCCCGTGGATATCGCGGTCGCGGTCGGGGACGGCAGTTACCCACGCATACGACCAGGCGTGTACTACGGCTCTCTTGGAAAGGCGGTCTACCTCGAAACGTCCAAGCACGGGGTCGTCAAGGTATGGCCGGATGGAGCCGTAGCCTGGATCAACCGACTCGACGGATCCTCCGTCTATTTCGCATCGGCCGCTCCTGCTGTCACTCCCCAGGGTGAGGTCATCGCCGAGATGAAAACCTTGCAGAACATCTTCCTGGTCAAATTGAAGGAGACGGACGGTACAGTTATCTGCACTTCCCCCCCTCTGTCCATGGTTCCGTCGGATTATGTTTCCCCGCCTGCTGTTGCCGGAGGCAATGTGTATATCACAGTTGTTGATTACCCTGCCGCGGGCGGAAGTAAATACATCACGGTTCTCAACCTGGCGGATCTCACGGTGAAGGCAGCGGTTTCCGGCTCAGCATATTACGGATCTACTCCCTACGTGCGCGGCAATGGTATCTTCTACGGCAGTAGCGGAATGTTCGGCGAACTGGTCTTCAAACTGAACTCAGTGACGCTGAACCCGGATCAACAATTCGGCGCCGGTCTTTCACCCGGCATTCCCGGAGTCACACGTGTGACGCCCCAGGGGTCAAGCCCTGCGGGAGCAGGCGTCTTTGCGTCACCCGTCTCCGCGGACCGGGACCCGGGGGGCACCGTTTACGCCGCGATCGGCAACAACATGCAGGGAACCGTAGTCGCTATCGATGCCGCAACCGGGAAGGTCCGCACGCTCTACGCAACGGGCAATCAAGGCGGTGGGATGGTTGTCAGCACAAAGAACGTGATCGCCTATTGCGACGGGAAGACGCTGCAAACGTTCGGCGTGGATGGCGGCCATTACGGCTCTTTCACACTGCCGGGTTATCCCAGCGGTCCCTGCTATGACCCCACCACCAACCGGTTCTTCGTAACCACGCAGCCGGACACCACCGGCACATCTTATCTGCTTGGGTTTGACAGCCCGTAGTTTGGGTGACGGGTCACGGGTGACAGGTGCCAGAACCCGCCACCTGACACCCGCCACCTGACACCCGTCACCCGGCACCTGAAACCCTCTCCTCAGCGGTAGTTGACGAAATGGACGTCCATGGGGAGGTCCATGCCCTTCACCAGCGCGATCACAGACTGGAGGACGTCCTTGTCCTTGCCGGTCACGCGGACCTGTTCGTCCTGAATCTGGGTGGTGACCTTGATGGCGGCTTCCTTGATCGCCTTGGTGATCTTCTTCGCCTCGTCGGTGGGGATGCCCTGCTTGAACGTGACGGTCTGGCGTACGGTGCCCTTGGCGGCGGGTTCGATCTTGCCACGATCCAGCGATTTGAGCGAGATGCTCCGCTTCACAAGTTTGCTCTGCAGAATGTCGATCACCGAGTCCAGTTTGTACTCGTCGTCCGAGTGAATCAGGAGTTCGTCGCCTTTGAGTTCGATCTCGGAGACGCTGTGCTTGAAGTCGAATCGCGTGCCGATTTCGCGGGCCGCCTGGTCCACCGCGTTCTTCACTTCCGCCATATCGGTGCGGCAGACGATATCAAATGAAAATTCCTTGGCCATTTGTGTGTTACCTCCTTGTGCGCCGTCATATTGTAGCGCGAGGAGACGATGCGTCGGCGCTCTGCCAATGAATTGGCGGGCTTGGCGGCGGGAGCACACGATTTCAATGGAAGTGGTTGGGTAGTCAGGATCCAGCAGCCTCTATATCAGGCTTTGAAGCATCGCGAGGGTGCAGGAGAAAACAATGGCCGGAACAAATCCCTATATCAAGACCGCGGAGTATGAGACCGCCACGAAGCCGTACAAGATCACTATCGTCCACGACGGGGAGTCGAAGACGCTGGAGATCGATCCGGCGCAAATCCCCTTCACACGCACCGGGCTGCCGGGCAGCATTCTGGACATCTGCGAGGGGCACAACATCGACATCGAGCACACGTGCGGCGGGGTGTGCGCGTGCAGCACCTGCCACGTGATCGTGAGGCACGGCTTCGAGTCGTGCAACGAGCAGACCGACGACGAACTGGACCAGTTGGAGGAAGCGCCGGGAATCACGATCTACAGCCGCCTGGGCTGTCAGTGCGTTCCCAACGGCGAGCAGGACCTGGTGGTCGAGATCCCGTCCTGGAACCGGAACGCGGTGAAAGAGACGCCGCACGGGTAGGGCTGAGGGCTGAGGGCTGAGGGCTGAGGGCTGAGGACTGAGGGCTGAGGGCTGAGGGCTGAGGGGCGAGGGCTGAGGGCTGAGGGCTGAGGGGCGAGGGCTGAGGGGCGAGGGCTGAGGGGTGTAGTGGCCCGGTCAACCAAACAGGCAATTTGGCCTCATTACAGCGCTGAAGTGAAGGCGCGGGCAGCCCTGCAGGCGATCCAGGGTCAGCAGACGGCGAACGAGATCGTCGGCGAAATCGGGATTCACGGCGTCCGCGGCGTGCTGAAAAGCAGGCGATCGGGGGTCCGCCGGAGATCCTCCCCAAGGCCGGGTGACGGAAGCCGAGAATACGTCATCGCTGAAGGCGACCCTTTACGAAGAGACAGGGCGCGATTCGGGTTCATCGCGCGTCGTCCATCGTTCACCATTCATCGCCGGCAATTTCCCCTTATTTGAACTTGATGATTCCCCGCCAAATCATGGCAGAATGGTATATCGTTTCTCCTTCTTTCCCTGGCTGCAGGGTGTTCGATACATCGGCGGTGCTCTCGGCCCTCCCGTGCCCTATGGCTTGGGCCGGAAAGGACTCTTATGGAAATCGAAGTGAAAGACCGCGCGCGAAACGATGCGCCGCGCAAGGCGTACGCGAAGCCGCAGGTTCATTCGGAGAAGATGTTTGAGACATCCGCGCTGGCGTGCGGCAAATGCACCAGCGGCCCCGTAAGCCAGGAACAGTGCGGAACCCTGTTGTCTAACTCCTGACCCGGCCCCACGGCCCCTCTGGGCAACAGCCTGTGGACTCCCCATCACCAATCGCGAAAGCGCGCCCCCTCGCGGCCGGCGGCTCCGCGTTCGACTATCGCCATACAACGTTTTCCCCCGCGACGGCCGTACGGCCGCCCAACTCGTGGAGAAGGGAAGGAACTTTGAAAAAGCACTTTTGGGCCGTTTTGGCCATTCTCGCCGCTGTTGCAGCGCCGCGCGCGTTTGCGCAGATTAGCCTTGACGTAGTCGGGACAGCGTACAAGGAGACATTCGATGGCCTTGGCCCCTCCGCTACCGCAACACTGCCGACAAATTGGAAGGCCGGCAAGTCTACCCAATCATTCACAGTCGGGTCATACGCGTCAGCCGGAACGGCAACCGAGTTCTCGGTAGGCAACAATATGTCCGCTACCGCGCCAGCCGGAGTCCTCAATTGTGGCGCCGGAGACGCCGCGTCTGCGAGTGACCGGGCTGTCGGCTTCTTATCAAGCGGAACGGCAACTAGGAGCGGCAACCTGTACGGATGGTATGTAAACCACACCGGTGCAGCGCTCGCAGGATTGACACTCTCATACGACATTGAGAAATATCGCCAAGGCACTTACAGTTCTGGCTTCTCTGTGCAGCTCTTCTATTCAACCAATGGCACCACATGGACCAATGCAGGGACCGGGTGGAAAACGGCGTTCGCTGCCGATACTACGAACAACGGATACGCGTCGGCTCCTGGCATGACACAGAGCGTCACGGGCAAGACGCTACGGGTGAGCTTGGCGAATGGTGATAGTGTCTATCTGGCCTGGAGCTACAGTGGGTCAACAACCTCCAACAATGCTCAGGCGTTGGCGATAGACAACATTTCAGTGACGCCCATCGCGGTGATGGCTGGCGCCGCTATCAAATCCTCGCCCACGGCCTACGAAGGCAAAGTCTATTTCGGTTCCGATGATGGCAAGCTCTACGGCATGGACATCGCCACCGGGAACACCCTGCCCGGATTCCCGGCGGTCGTCTCGACGACGGCCAAGATCCGCAGCAGGCCCGCCCTTCGTTTCCTCGCCGACGGACAGCCATACCTGTTTCTTACCTCAACCGACGGAGTCGTTTACAAATACGATCTCAGCGGCAATCAGAAATGGGCGACAACGCTCCCCGCAAGTTCGTTCGTTCTATTGTCCGGGACCGTCAGCACGTCCTGCACCCCGGCCGTCGATGGCAACGGCAATGTCTTCGTCGGAGCGGTTGCGACCTGGACCACAACCAACACGCGGTCCGAATCGAGAATGTTCCGGCTCGACGCGGCCACCGGCGCGATAACCGCAACATCGCCTCCGCTCAACAGCACGACGTATGCCGGCCCAGCCTCTACAGGGCTCGGGTCGCCATGCATGGACGGGTCGAGTGTCTACGTCACAGCCACATACCTTGGCCCCGCTTACGACGGGTACGGGGTGTTCGTGCTGGACGCCGACCTGGTGGTTCGCGCCTCGTTCGCGAAGGGTGAAATGACTACCGGATCGCCGTTCTTCCGTGAAGGATTCATGTACGTTGGCATTTGGGACGGCAAAGTCTATAAGGTCAATGCCGCGAACTTCAATCCGGAAACCGGGTGGGGCAACAACCACAATGGGTCGACATCGATCACTAGTCTCAGCACCGCGGATCCGGTGACCATTAACTCAAGCCTTTACGTGACGGGCGGCAAAGCCTACTTCACCGATATGCTCGACAACTTCTACTACCTGAACGTCGCTGACGGGACCGGGCCGGGACCGGGGGCCAACCCCTATCTACTGCTTCAGACGCCGACAACGGGCTCTTTCGCCGGAGTTGCGGTAGACCCGACCGCTAATGGCGGCCATGGCGCTGTTTACGCGGCAAACACGGGATCAGGCACAGACATGGTGTTCTATGAGGTTCCGCTGGATAATCCAGGGGCTTACGTCTCCTATCCCCTTGCCAACGCGTCATCAACTCTTCCCACCATCGACATCTCGACGAACAAAGTCCTTGTGGGCGATGATGGCGGCTTGATCTACCGCTTCCCGCGACTGTGACACAGAGGTTCGGGCAGCGGTCATAGCAAAGCCGGTGGGGCTGCTCCTTTCGGGGCAGCCCCACCAGCTTGTTTATACAGTACGCCGGCCGTTGGGCCGGGCGCGGTTATCTCAGTAAAGCAGCCAGGCGCTTACTATGAAGCTGTCCGTGTCCGGCTTCGTCTGCTTGCGGAGTTCGGCCGCCAGGCGCAGGTTGCTGGTAAGGAGGTGGGAAGCGGCGAATGTGGTCGCCTTGGTGGTAAGGGTTCCCGAGACGTCGCTGGGCTTCAGGGTGTCGTATCGCAACGAAAATGCGGTTTTGCCCGGCTGGTAGAGGCTCAGTTCAATGAGGGCGCCTTTGCTTTTGGCGTCTATGATCGGCAGTGGCGTGGCCTCGCTGGACAGATCCGGTATCCTGTCCTTGCCCCAGAGGTACGCGCCGTTGAGTTCCAGAGTCATTTCGCCGGTCTTCTCGCCGGCTTTCAGCGGGTACGCATATGTTCCGAACACGGCGGCGCGGTTGAACTTATTTTCGTAGTCGAGCATCGGTGTGTTGCCGCTGTAGACGATGGCGCCGATGTGGCTGCCCGTTTCGCCAAAGAGGTACTCGCCCTGGAGCGCAAAGTCCTTGGCGCGTTTGCCGTTCAGCCCAACGGCTCCTTCGCCGGCCTGGTTGACGCCGTTAAGCCAGCTCACTTTGCCGGTCACGGGGCCCTGGGTCACGCCGAATTCGAGGCCGCGCTCCAGCCCGGAGAGGCTGAAGTTGCCCGTATCTCCCTGGAACGGCCCGGCGCTGCCGAACATCAGGGGATCTGTGAGCGTTATGCTGCGCGCGCCGCCCAGTTCGAACCCGGACATTACCGGCAGCTGGCCGGCCTTGAGGGTCATAATCGGGGCTTCGGGCTTGTTGTTGTTGTACTGAAGCCAGGACTCGTCGATGCCCGCGGGGCCATCGCCCGGGAACGAGTACGCGAATTTGGCGGCCAGGTTTTCGCCGATCGGCGTCACCAGCTGAATCTCGCTGCCGCTGCTGTCGAACCCGCGGGTATCCGAGGCGCTATCGCCCGGGAAGTGCGTGTTGGACGCGGTAACCTGAGTGTTGAAGAAGAGGGCGTTGGTCGGCGACGGCGCCTGTTCTTCGGCACCGGCGAGCCGGTAACCGGAGCGCAGGAACTTATACCCAAACGGCGTGAGGCGCGGCGGCATGGTGTGGCACTGTGCGCATTGCATGTTGTACTTGCGTGCAAACATCGGCATCGCCTTGGCGCGCGGTGCTAACGCTGTGACAGCAACGGCTGCCAGCATGGCTGGCGCGAACCATCGAATGGTTCCTGATGACATTGTGCGTCTCCTTTCGAGTGTAGGGCGCAGCGCCGCCCGGCGTGGGCTCCGTGCGCCGCCAATGGACAGTGGGATTATCGGGACGCCCCGCCGCGCCATTTAGGGGTCTCCGCCATGTTCCGCCGGGTGAGGGCATTGCGCGCAATGGGTTGTTCCTTTGCGCCGCGTCGCCGTTATCATGAACTCACGAGATTTTCTAGCGGCCACGCGCTGCGTGCCTATAAAAGTGTTGGTGATATTATGCCTCTGAAGGAAGAACTGCCGGCGTCGCTGGCTGCGCTGCTGCCCCAACCTGCCCATCCCGACGGCGACCTACGCGTGAGCGTTGAGGCCGACCTGGATGGGGACGGTAACTATGCCCGCCGCTGGCTCGCCGTCACGGGCGACCGCCTTTTCGTCATGGAGCCGGATCATGGCGATCCCCGCCTGACGTTGGACCTGCCGCTCGCCTCCATCTCCGAAGTCAAGGCCCAGCCGCAGGTGGGTTCCGGCGTGCTGGAAGCCACCGTGGACGGGCTGCCCGTCGAGTTGATGCGCTACAGCAACGCGATGGTCGGCAAGTTCATGCGTGTCGCCAAGTTTCTGGACGCGGATGTCAAAGGCGAGGAATCGCCGCCGGCGGCGGAACTGGAGGAACGCCCGCGTTGCTCCAAGTGCCATCGCATCCTGCCGGAAAACACGCGTGTCTGCCCGGCATGCCTCGACCGCAAGCAAGTCGCCCGGAGGCTGGCCCGGTATTTCGCCCCTTACAAGTGGACGGCGCTGGGCATCTGCATCCTCATGCTCTGCGGCACGGCGTTGGAATTGCTGCCCGGATACCTGAACAAACCACTGCTGGACAAGGCGCTTGTACCGGGGTTCGCGGCCGCGCGTTCCGGCGCCGGCCCCGGCGAGTTGCACAAATACGGCGTGATCCTGGGCCAGCTCATCTGCGTACTGATCGCCGCCCGCCTCGTCGCATTGGTTATCAACGTCTTCCGTGGCCGTGCCGTCGCGTTCGTGGGAGGGCGCATCACGTACGACGTACGGACCCAGCTCTACCGCGCGCTGCAACGGCTGAGCCTGTCGTTCTACGATAAACGCCAGAGCGGAAGCATCCTCTCCCGCGTCACGCAGGACACCCGCGAACTCCAGAACGCCCTCATCGACGGCCTCCAGTTCTTCGTGGTCAACATCCTCGTCATCGTCGCGATCATCGTGTGGCTCCTGGTACTCGACTGGAGATTGGCGCTGCTGGTCCTCATCCCCACGCCGATCGTCATCGCCTGCTCGCTGTTCTTCTGGCGCCGCATCCACGCAATGTTCCGCAGGTATTTCCACGTGAACAGCCGGATGGTGGGAACGCTGGCAGACGTGCTGGCCGGCATTCGGGTTGTGAAAGCCTTCGCGCAGGAAGAACGCGAAGTGGTCCGGTTCGACCAGAAGGTGGACGCCGTTTACGAGGCGATTGTGAAAGCGGAGCGCACGTGGGCGACGTTCTTCCCAATCCTGACATTCGTGACGATCTCCGGGTCGTTCATCGTCTGGTATTTCGGCGGCCTCAAGGTCATCCGCGGAGACATCACGCTTGGAACGTTCATGTCGTTCCTTTTCTTCGTGGGGATGTTCTTCGGTCCACTGCAGTTCATCACGCGCATCACGGACTGGCTCTCGCGCGCGCTGACCGCCACGGAACGCATCTTTGAGATCCTGGACGCACAGCCGGAAGTGGCGGACAGCTCGGACTCGGTCGCCATGCCGCACATCCGCGGTGACGTGACGCTGAACGACATCTCGTTCGGCTACGACAAGAACAAGCCCGTCCTTAAGGGCGTGAGCCTCGACGTGAAGGCGGGCGAGATGATCGGCCTCTGCGGGCACAGCGGCGCCGGCAAGAGCACCATCATCAACCTCATCAACCGGTTCTACGACGTGGACAGCGGTAGCATCAAGGTTGATGGCGTGGATCTGCGCAAGATCAAGATGAACGACCTCAGCCGCCAGATCGGCATCGTGCTGCAGGAGCCGTTCCTCTTCACGGGCAGCATCCACGAGAACATCAGTTACGCCAAGCCGGATGCCACCCGGGAGGAAGTGATGCGCGCCGCCAAAGCCGCCAATGCCCACGAGTTCATCCTAAAATTCCCGGACGGCTACGATACGCGCGTCGGCGAACGCGGGCAGACGCTTTCGGGAGGGGAACGCCAGCGCATCAGCATCGCCCGCGCTATCCTCCACGACCCGCGCATCCTGATCCTGGACGAGGCGACCTCCAGCGTGGACACGGAGACGGAAAAACAGATACAGGAAGCGATCCAGCGACTCATCACGGGCCGCACCACCTTCGCCATCGCCCACCGCCTCAGCACACTCCGGGAGGCCGACCGCCTCCTGGTTCTCAAGGAGGGCAAGGTCGCCGAAGTCGGCACCCACGCCGAACTGCTGCTGAAGCCCGACGGCGAATTCCGAAAACTGGTGGAGATGCAGACCGAGATCAACCAGCTAACCACCCTGGCCGTGGGCGGGTGAGAGGGGATCGGCCATGGCATATCGATTGAATGGGACACGGACAAAGCAACGCGAAATGTCGCCAAACATGGTGTCCCTTTCGAGGAGGCCTGCACAGTGTTTGGAGATCCGCTTGAAGTGACGGTTGAAGACGAATCGCATTCTGAGGAAGAGGCAAGGTTCTTCAGTGTCGGCGTATCAGTTTCTGGCCGCCTCCTTGCTGTGTCATACACGGAACGCTCGGATAGAGTTCGAATACTGAGCGCGAGACTGGCATCGCGCCGTGAACCGAAAGACTATGAAAACCAAAGATGAGATAGGGGTCGACGACATCCCCAAGGAGATTGATTTCAATAAAGGAGTGAGGGGAAAGCACCACGTTGAGTATGCGAAAGGCACAAATATCGTACGACTTGACCCGGACGTCGCTTCCCTCTTTCCCTCTTCCGAAGCAGTCAACACGGCCCTTCGGTTGCTTGCCAGCCTGGCGCGTCAGCAGGTTGGGTCCTCGCCTGCTTCCTGAATCGTGGCGCACCCTGTCGGCTAGAGATGCGTGTTCCCTAAGCCAGCAAACTCGTGGAAATGCAGACCGAGATCAACCAGCTAACCACCCTGGCCGTAGGCGGGTAAGAGGCCGCGCGTGGTACAATAGCGATGTCAACGGTTTGCTGAACGAGATGGAGGGCGGGCCCGAATGGAACTGAAAGTTGTGGTCAAACCGGGCGAAGCCGGTCTCTTCGTTGCCCACATACCTGCGCTCAAAGGCTGCTGGTCGCAAGGTACGACGCGCGAAGAAACGCTACAAAACATACGAGAAGCCGCCGCGCTCTGGCTTGAGGTGGAGCAGGAAAAGCGCTCTCAACCGCTGACCGGCGCGGCTGAGGCATTCGCGGTCCAGATATGAGCCGGTTGCCTGTTCTGTCGGGAGCCGATGCCGTTCGGGCATTCGAGCGTGCCGGTTGGGCTGTGGCTCGCCAGCGAGGTAGCCACGTGGTGCTCACAAAACCGGGCCGTTCCGCAAACCTGTCAGTACCCCAACACCGCCAACTGGACCCCGGCACCCCCCGCGGTTTGATCCACGACTCCGGATTGAGCGTTTCCGCGTTCGCCATTCTCCTCAAAGACCGGTAGCCCACAGCGACCGCTGACTCGTCGCACATCTCCAGAGCAGATGCAGACCGAGATCTAACAGCTAACCCTCATTGCTCACTTCGGGGCATCCCGCTTTCGCCTATCGAATCCGATGGCGCGTCCCGCCGCGCTGTAAGGATCAGGTACCACCCCCACGCGGCGATGAGCATTCGTCCCAGACGGATTGTGGAGACGTCCGACCATGGCGGCGTAAAGACGACGTATGCTGCAAGCCGCCCTCCCTCCCATTTTGGCCCACCCTATGCCTGTTTGCCTGGTCCGATAGTACCGTCCTCACATCCAACCGGTCCCGGAAACGCAGGCACCCCCAGCGACACGTAGAGCGGCACGCACCGACTCGCGGCTAACGTCGTTTCACCGACGTTGTCGGAATCAACAGGGCATGCAGCCGATTGGGTTGGCCGGCGGGAGCCGCCGGCCGCGCTACCATTGCGAGGATGCGTCCTCGCTCGTCGATGTCCAACGCGTAGGTCACAGACCACCCGCCAGCGCCGATCACAAGGTCCCAGAACTCATAGGCATACCCCTTCAACCAGACCACCGGGTGCATGTGCTTTCCGCGTCCGTGCCCCACGATGATGCCGTGGTTGTTCATGCCCGTTGGGAACAGGCGAGGGCAGTCCGGCAGCGTTCCCAGCCTGCGCATCACGCCGCGCTCCCAGATGAACGGCTGAGCGTAGGCGTCCACCCATTTTGCGTCTCCGAAGAGGGCGGGCCGGGTGCAAGTGCCAGCGATCTGCCCCCGGTTGTTGATGAACAGACCCGCGCTCTCGAAGTAATGCGGGAGTACGCCAAGGCTGGAAAATCGGCCGTTTCGCCATATGAAGGCGCGTCCATCCCGCTGACCCGTGACTTCGCGTGAATCGTTGATGCCGCGCGCTGCCGCGTGACCGGTTGGATCGAAGGGACGCGACCTTCCGTGCACGACAATCAGGGAGGGATCGATGGTCACCATGTCGCCCCTCGCGTTGACATACGCCCGATTCACCCCGGGGGCCAGCAGCCGCTTCCTGCCCTTTGGCGTCCGGGCGTAGATTGGCGGAAAAACCCACCGTAACTGTTGCACCCCACAGAGCGTAGCGCATAAGGGGACTCCTGCGTAGCGTTTTGCGATACCGCTTGAGAATATGCCGTTTTACCGGACGCATGCGACATCTTGGTCAGCAAGCGTCGCGGCGGGCGGACAGCGTGTGCTGCCTGAATGCTGTATGCTGCCTTCTGCCCCCTGGCATACGAACTTTACTCCGCCGGCGACGCGTCTCCATAGTGATGGAGAATCACCGTCCCATTTCATATTCCAGCGAGGTGCGCCATGATCCAGGTCCGTGATCTGCGGGTTGACTACGACGACGTCTGCGCCGTGAGGGACTTGTCCCTGGACATCGGCCCGGGCGAGGTGTTCGGGTTGATCGGCCCGAACGGCGCCGGAAAGACGACCACACTCAAGGCCCTGATGGGGCTCTTGGAACCCACCTACGGCGACATCTTCCTCAACGGCGTGGACATCCGCGAGCACCGCGAACAGGCCGAACGCATCGTGGGGTTTATGCCGGATTTCCCGCCCATCTACGACGATCTGATGGTCTGGGAGTTTCTGGACCTCTTCGCGGCCAGCTATGGGATTGCCCCGGAACACCGCAGTTCGGTGATCGACCACTATCTGGCCGAGGTGGACCTCACCGAGAAGAAATACGCTGTCACCGCCGGGCTCAGCCGTGGCATGAAGCAGCGGCTCATCCTGGCCAAGACCCTCCTCCCGGAGCCGAAGATCATCATCCTCGATGAACCGGCCAGTGGAATGGACCCGCACGGCCGCGCCCTCCTCAAGAGCATCATGCGCGAGGTCGGAGCACAAGGCCGCATCGTCCTCATCTCCTCGCATATCCTCTCCGAGCTGTCCGAGTTCTGCACCTCAGTCGGGATCATGGAGCGCGGACGCCTGGTGATGAGCGGCCGTGTGGACGAGATCACCGACAAGGTCCTGGGCCAGGCGGAGATGCTGGTGGAGGTTGTCTCAGGCGCCGAGGCGCTGCCCGGGGTGCTGGAAGCGGGCGGGCATTCGGGCGCTGTGGAGCGAAACGGCGATGTGTTCTCGTTCACGTTCCAGGGCGGCCCCGAGGAAGCGAGCGAGCTGTTAAGCGCTCTGGTGGTGGCGGGTGTGAAGGTGGCGTCTTACGGGCGCAAGAAGGAAGGGCTGGAGGAAGTGTTCCTCGCCGTGGGCGCGAAGGAGGTGTCTTGAGATGGCCGCCGAATCAATTCAGACCTTGGACGTGTCGAGACTGACCGCCGAAACGCTCGTGATGGACAATCCCGTGCTGGTAAAGCACGTGCGGTCGCGCCTGCGCAAGCAGCACGTCATCCCCAACATCGTCATACTGGTGATTATCGCCGCGCTTTCGACGTGGTCGTGTTTCAAGCTGAACGCCGTTCACGAAGGCTACGCTTTCAGCATCATCTGCGTTCTGCAGGGCGCCATCCTGTTTGTAGGCGGAACGTCCCAGGTCGCGTCAGCGGTAGCGCAGGCGCGGGAGACGGGCATTCTGGATTTCCATCGCGTGAGCCCCCTCAGCGCGCTGGCGGTGACTCTGGGCTTCGTTCTAGGCGCGCCAATCCGGGAATGGGTAGCTTTCGTCACCCTCATCCCGTTTTCGCTGGCCTGCGTCGCCGGCGGCAACCCCGATGCGGTGGGGTGGCTGAAGTGCATGGCGGCCATGATCGTTGCGGCTCTCCTGTACCACACCGTGGGCGCCCTGGTGGGCGCCACCAGCAAGCCGCGGACGGCGGGCGGGGTGGCTGTGGTGGTCGTGGTGCTGCTGTTCTTCGTCGGCAGCGTTTTCTGGAGGCTGACCCCCACGCCGGCCATCGCGGAAGCGATTGGCCAGGCTAAGGATCTGCCGCTGACGAGCAAGTTCTTCGGCCTTTCATTCTCCCAGTTCAATCTGGGGCTGATGCATCAGGTCCCGTTGCTGGCATTTCTGCTGATCGCCACCGTGCGCAAAATACGGCAGGAACGCGCTTTCGTCTACGCCAAACCCATCGCGATTCTGTTCCTCGCCATCCTTGCGATTTACCTCCTCGGGGACACGCACACGTGGGACTACGCGCGTGTAACTTTCGACGGGTTTGAGGCCGTCTTCGTGGCCTACTTCATGACCGTCGCCGGAATCATGCTCACAACCGCTGTCACGCCGAGTTGGGGCGCCTTCGCGAACGGGGTGCGGCGCGCGCGCAAGGCGAACCGCGTCCGGCCGAGGCCGATGGAGGATATGGCATCGAACCTGGCCCCCGTAATCGCTTTCGCGGTCATCGTATTGGCGGCGCCAGTCGCGTCCAGCCTGTTGCGTCATGCGCCGCACCATCTGCTGGCGCCGGCCAGCCTCGGTGGTGTGGTGGCCTCTGCCACAGTGCTCATGTTCGGCTGCGCTCAACAGGCGTTTGAGTTAACGCTTCGGCGAAGCGCCAAAGGATACTTTGCCCTGCTCCTCTTCCTCGCATGGGTCGTGCCGCTCCTGCTGGCGGCGGTGGCCGGCATCACGCAGATGGGCGAGCGGGTTACGATGACGCTTCTTTCGATAAGCCCCCTCGCCGGCATTGGAATCACCGCGGTCATGCTCGATCCTTCGATCAAAGCGCAGGCGGCGCCCGTAGTGGCGGTCAGCGTATCGGTGGCGTGGGCGCTGCTCTTCCTGGTGATCAGCATCAGCGCCGCGCGCAAGGCGGAAGCCGAGGTGTGAGTGGCGAGGCGGTGAGGGGGCGAGAGGGCGACAAGGCCATTTTGCCCCGCCTCGCTCGCTCCGCCACACAATCCCGGGATATGAACACCCTTGCCCTCGCGTTACTGCTGGCTGCCCTTTTTACCATACCCTCCGCGGCTGGAGCGGAGGCCCCCGTGCGCACGGCCGGAGGCCAGTTGATCGCCGCGCCAGCCTCTACCGCGCAACAGTCCGAATGGCTGGCGAGTCTTAAGGCCTGGCGCACGTCCACTAACATCGACCGGTCGCTCTATACCGATCCCCATCGTGCGTGGACCCAGCGCAATTTCGTGCAGGCGCTCGTCATCGCCCAGGAGCGCACCCTCTTCGACCCGAAGACCAACCGATACACGGTCGACCGCTACCTCTCCGACGTGACGAAGCGATACGGCGGGGTGGACAGCGTCATCATCTGGCACACCTATCCCAACATCGGGATCGACGACCGCAACCAGCACGACCACCTGCGCGATATGCCGGGCGGACTCCCGGGCCTGCGGAAGATGGTCGCGGATTTCCACAAGCGCGGCGTGCGGGTGTTCTTCCCGATCATGCCGTGGGACAGCGGCACGCGCGAGGAGTCCGTATCGCTGGCGGAGGCAACGGCCCGCGATATGGCCGGAATCGGCGCGGACGGCGTCTTCGGCGACACCCTCTCCGGAATCGACCGATCTTTCCTGGAGGCGGCCCGCACTTCCCTAGTCCTCGAGCCCGAGCTGAACCTTGGGAACGACGAAATGCTGGGCTGGAACACGACGACCTGGGGGCAGTTCTGGGATGAACCGTTCGCGCCGGGTATCAGCGCCTACAAATGGTTGGAGCCCAGGCATATGGTCCACGTCACATCCCGGTGGGCGAAGGACCGGAACGGCGACCTCCAGTGCGCTTTCCTGAACGGCACGGGATACCAGAGTTGGGAGAACATCTGGGGCCTCTGGAACGGCATCACGGGCAAGGACGCGGGCACGCTGCGCCGCGTTGCCGCCATCGAGCGAGAGTTCGCCTCTCTGCTGACGAGTGCGGACTGGGAGCCTTACGCCTCCACCGAGCGGGCAGGGGTCTTCGCGAGCCGCTTTCCCGGCGAGGGCCGGACATTGTGGACGCTTGTGAACCGGTCGGACGAGGACGTGGCCGGCCCGGTATTGAAGGTTCTTCACCGTGAGGACACGCGTTACTACGATCTGTGGCGCGGCGCGGAGATAAAGCCCGAAACCACGGATGGCGTGGATTCCCTGTCGTTCAGCATCCCCGCGCACGGATTCGGCGCGGCGCTGGCGGTGGGCTCCGGGTTCCGGGTTTCGGGTTCCGAGTCTCAGAACCCGAAATCCGGTTCGCTGCGACGCTTTCTGAAGGAGATGGCGGCGTTACCCGCACCTGACAATGGCGCGGACTGGAAGACTCTGCCGCAGCGCGTCACGCCAATCCCGCCAACCAGGCCGGCCGCATCCGCACCTGACGGGATGGTACTCATACCGGGTGGACCGTTCGACTTCCGCGTCTCCGGCGTTGAGATCGAGGGATCCGACGAGTTCGGCATCGACGTTCAGTATCCCTGGGAGGATGCGCCGCGGAGGGACCATGTCCATCAGTTTCAGATGGCGCCGTTCTACATCGACCGCACGCCGGTCACCAACGCCCAGTTCAAGCGGTTTGTGGACGCGGCCCGCTACAAGCCCGGCGATGCCCACAACTTCCTGCGGCACTGGATAGATGGCTCGTACCCGGCGGGATGGGCGAACAAGCCGGTCACCTGGGTCTCCCTGGAAGATGCGCGCGCCTACGCCCGCTGGGCCGGCAAGCGCCTCCCGCACGAATGGGAGTGGCAGTACGCCGCGCAGGGAAGCGATGGGCGACGCTGTCCGTGGGGGCCGCAGCCGGATGCGAACGCGATTCCAAAGACCGACACTGGCCGGACCATGCGGCCGCCCACCGATGTTGACGCCTACCCGTCGGGAGCCAGCCCGTTCGGCGTACTGGACATGGTCGGAAACGTGTGGCAGTGGACCGACGAGTATACGGACGATCACACGCGCTCGGCCATCCTTCGCGGCGGCAGCTACTACCAGCCGCAGGGCTCGAACTGGTATTTCCCGCAGGCCCATCGGTTGGATCAGCACGGGAAGTACCTGCTAATGTCCCCCGGCAAGGACCGCTCGGGTGCCATCGGATTTCGCTGCGTGGTGGATGCTCAAGCCCCACGCAAGGCGACAAGCCTCACTCCGGCGGCGGGGCCGGCTGGCTGAGGGTTGGGTCCTGGAGGAAATCGGTGCGGTATTTCATCTGCGCGATGATGTCGCGCTCGTAGAGGGCAGCCGCGGCCAGGGTCTTGAGTTTGTGCTTCGTCATCACCTGCGCCACAACGTCCGGAAACGGCAGGATGTTGCCGCGATTCACCTTGCGGTCGAACAGGGTGGCCATGCCCGCTTCCGATTTCACCACATCGGAGACCACGCCGGTTATCTCCGCACCGTTGACGGTAACGGTCACCGGTAAGTCCGCGGGCCAGTAGATCCGCTTGGCGATGGCGATCTGCGAGCTTCGGAATGCCCTGCTGTGACGGCCGTTGCGCTGGAACACCGCCGTGAGGCGCTTGTCCTCAATGATCTTCATCACGGCGGTGGCGCCGCTGATCTCGCCGCCGGTTGACGGGTCCAACACTACGATTTCCCCGTCGTCGTTCACGTCGATGCCGAACCGGTGAAACTCGATGAGGAAATCAACGATGAAGTACTTCTTTTCATAGGCCAGAACCTGGGCGAGCGACCCCTTGCCGTCCGACGCCGTGATGAACTGAATGAATCCGATCGACACGTAGCCCGTATCATACGTGTTGACGGTCTCGAATCCGCCCTCCAGTTTGGAGACCGCCCTTGCGATTCGCGATTCGGAGGGCGTCATCCCCGTGGAGAACAGCGGCGTGAGCTCCGCATCGGTCATATCCGACAATGCAGACCCGTACGCCACGGTGCCCTGGGGGAAACGATAATAGGCGAAACGCTCCCGGAAGGTGACATGGTCCTTGTACTCGAAGGTCTCGTCGTCGGCGAAGACCACCTTGTATTTGAGAGGGCTGCAAGGCTCGGAAAAGACCGGGGCGTTTCCCGCGGCCACGACCAGTCCCAAAGGCATTGGGCCGGGAGCAGCGGGCGGATACTGTGCCGCGCTGCCGGAACGGTTTTCCCGCGCGGCATTGGCGGCATCGGCGGTCTGAGACGCGACCCAGCGGTCGTGCACAAGTTTGGCCTTGACCCAGTCTTCCCAGTCGGCATTTGTTGAAGTCGCAGCGGCGTCCTGCGTGGGCGGGGTCTTGCCGGCGCCGTTGAGAGCCTTCTGATAGGCCAGAAACCACGCGGACCCATCGGGCGTAAGCCGCACCTGCCACGGGCTGGCCGGGTCAACGGGCGTCCCGTGTTCGTAACGTCCGGGGACATTCCAGAAGGCGACGATTTTGGATCGCTCGTCCTCCTTGAACAACGGCGCGGGCCGCGCCCCCACGCAAAGGACAGCGGCACAGAGAGCAACAAAGGTTCCGCGGATACAGGATCGCATAAGGACATTCTAGCGCGGGGCTGAATATCAGGGGTTGCGGGCCGGCTTCGTACCTTCGCGGCCCGCGCGGTTTGCCTCCTCGGCTTCGGCGGGCGGGCGCAACATCTTGATGAACAGGCCTCCCACAACGGATCGCGCTTGAAAACCCGTCTGCCGCGCGGTCGTTGTGTCGAACCAGTCGCAGAGCGGTACGCGGGATGGCGTCTCATTCGCGTAACGATAGAGCGGGGCGACCAGCGCCTCGAAGTCCGATTTGTCCTTCGCCAAAGCCGCGCACCACAAATTCCAGTCGATGAGGCTGGTTGGCGTGCGATTATCGACCGGCAGTCCGTACGCGCCCTGTGTTTTCAGGTACCACGCCGCCTCGGAATCGCCGACCGCCACCGGGAAAAGATTGGTGCCTAGAACGCGGTCCCAGATGAGATTGTGTTTCATGCTCCAGGTCCCGGGCTTGTCATAGGCCAGGCGTGTGTGCCCCGTATCGGAGGCCTTTTGCCGCCACTGGGCGGCGTACTCACGCGCGATGGCGGAGTATTTCCTGGCCTCATCGGGCTTGCCGGTCATCGCGCACAGCCGCGCGTACGCGCCGATGCCGATAATCCCCTTGAGAGCCAGGTCAGTGTTATGCGCCAGCGGGCCGAACATGTCTGCCGTACACAATTGATTGCCGGGGTCAAGGGCGTTGGCCACGAGGTAATCCGCCCATTTCGACAGCAAGTCCCAGTTTCGGGTCGCGAATTCCGGGGATGGCCGGGCCTTGCAGAGTGCGGCCGTGAGGATGAGCATATTGCCGGTCTCCTCAACGGGCATCTGGAACTCGAGCTTCAGTTCGCCGTTCACGAGGCCGTAGACCTGCCCGTTTGCCTTCGGATATGTGCCCAGGTCATGCGGCGCGAACGGGAACGGCCACTTTCCGCCGCGGGCGTACGCGAAGATGGGAGATAACTGCGCTTCCAGGAGCGCCGGGCTGTATCGCAGGAAGAACGGGGCGGACGGATACATGACGTCCACGGTGGCGATGCAGCCGTTGCTGAAATTCTCCTTCGCGAAACAAAGAGGCTGGCCGTCCGGCCCTGCCACGACCTTGTTTCCCGCGATGGTCTGGCGGTATGCCAAAGCACAGAGCTGCGCGTACCGGGCTCCGCCCGCCCGGGCCGCCTCCGCGTTCAGCGCCGCATCGAAGGCGTCACATCGCTTGATAAGCGTTTCGTAATCCGATTCAGCCGCGGCGACCATCCGCTCAGGCGTCATCGAGGCGTCCCGGCGCCACCAACCGCGCAATTTCGCGCCGAAATACTCGATGCCGTAGACGTCATCGTAAGCGACCGTCACGTGCCGGCGGACCGGTTTGCCCGTGACAGACCCGAGATCGAACAACGCCGTCATCACCGGCCACCTGTCCTTCGCGGGCCGGGGTTTCGCCGTGTCGTCCGGAGCCGGCAAGGCGCCATCAGCACTGAACCGGGCGCGCGCGTCGTCGGCGGAGACGATGGACGTAGAGGCATTCTGGCCCTTGCGAACGGACAGCATCAGACGACCCCAGTCGATGCGCAGGTTGTCGCCGGACTTGGCCAGGATGTTCTGGTCCACGCTTCCAACCTGCATGACATCCAGCCCGGGAATTGTGAGGCGGGACCACGTCACACTCTGCGTCGTCTGGTCCACCACCCATTCGGCGGAGATATCGAAGTAGAGCTGGACCGCGTGCCGTTTGCCATCCGCCGACCGGGCGGTAAAAGTCACGTAGGACGCCGGCCGGGTGAGCACATCGAGGTCGTTCGGCAGTAGTGGCGAGGTAAACGTGACGGTCAGCTCCACGCCCCGACACGAGAACACGTAGCGGCTCTGAGTGGCCGTTACGGTAACCGATGTCTGCGTTGCGGCAGCAGGCTGAGCATTGGCCCCACCCATGAATCGCATCGGGACGCCGTCAACGCGGACGATCCCCGCCATTGCGTGGTTGGCGCCCGTCCAGTGCCTGGTCCAGTCGTCGTAGAGGTGATCGGCCATCGACCAACAACTGAAATACGGATCGTGAGTCACGAGTGGTACGGCAGGTGGGCGAAATGCGCCGCGCGCCGGGCCCGTCCCGAGGCAGGTCAGCATCATGGCGATGGCCCTCATTCTGGATTGATTGAACATGGCTCCTCCGGTTTCGGTTGCCTCATACGCGCGCCGGCGCTCCCGGCTGGCCCTGCACGGCGTCGAGGAACGCCAGCATATTCTCCAGGGGCACATCGCCTTCCACCGAGTGGGCCGGCGAGAAGATGAACCCGCCGGAGAGGCCGTGTTCCAGCAGGCGTCGGCTCTCCTCGCGCACGTCGTGCACGCTCCCGTAGGGCAGCGTTCGCTGGGTGGACAGTCCGCCGTGGAACACCAGCCTCCCGCGGTACTGATCCAGCAGCGCGTGAACGTCCATCACCTCCGGTTGGAATGGGTTGAAGCAGTTCAACCCGGCGGCGATGAGGTCATCGAACAACTCGTCCACGTCGCCGCAGCTATGAATCATCACGTACTTGCCTGCCTCGCGGACGCGGGCGTACATTCGCTGAATCTCCGGATAAAGGAACGTTCGCCAGATCTTCGGCGACATCTGGAGTCCGCGCTGGCTGCCCCAGTCGTCGCCGAAATACACGGCATCGATGTCGTACTTCAACGCCTCCTCGACTTGCGCGAGGTTGTAGTCCGCGATCCGGCGCAGCAACTCGCGGACGAACTCCGGGTGGTCGTAGAAATCCATCATCAGCGTCTCCATGCCGCGCATCGTCCAGGCGCGTTCGTACAGGGAGAAGCCGATGCGGAATACCCGGAAACGGTCGCCGTAGCGAGCGATCTTGGCGGGGATATCCTCGAAGAACCGTGCATCCAGCGGATCGGGGAAGCTGTACCCATTCAGCGTTGGTTCCGGGAGGACGCAGCCTTCTACGATGCCGATGTCTTTGTCCACGCTGCGGTCCCATACAACGCCGAAGACGTCTCGTACGCGGTCGCCGCCCAGGTCCTCGAAAAACCCGATGTCGCTGCCGAGGCCGAGGATGTGATTCTGGAGGGCATCCTCCAGGTCAGCGCCGGCGAAGTGGTCCCGCAGTTTCTGCTCCGCTTCCACTGTGAAGGAGCATGACCACGGCACATAGGGGGGCTTCCCGCCATCCAGCACGCATCGGATCACATCGCGCTTGTTCATCAGTATTTCCGTGTGGGCAGGACCGATGCGGCCTCCGACGCCTCGTAGGTTCGCTCCTTGAGAGAGATCTTCTTCGCGAGCGGCTTTCCGGCGAGATGGGCCTCGATGGCGTCGAAGATCGCCGGTCCCAGCAGAGGGTTGCACTCGACGGTGCAGTTCAGCTTGCCGGCGGCCATCGCCACAAACGCATCATGGACCGCGTCGATCGATACAATCTTGATGTCCACGCCAGGCTTCAGCCCGGCCTGTTCGATCGCCTGAACCGCTCCCAGCGCCATGTCATCGTTGTGCGCGTAGAGGGCATCGATATGTTTGCCGACCGGGCTCTTCAGGAACGCTTCCATGGCCTCTTTGCCCTTGGCGCGCGTGAAGTCACCGCTCTGGGAGATCACGATCTTCATGCCCGGGTATTTCGTCAGGATTTCGTGGAAACCCTTTTCACGGTCGTTCGCCGGCGAGGAGCCGACCGTGCCCTTCAATTCCACGATGTTGCCCTTGCCGTTGAGCGCCTTTGCCATCCAGCGCCCGGCCATGCGGCCCTCTTCCACGACATCCGGGGAGACCAGCGTTACGTAGAGACCCGGGTCCTGAACGTTGACGGCACGGTCCGCCAGGAACACGGGGATGCCCGCAGTCCGGGCCTCTTTGAGCACAGGTTCCCAGCCCGTTTCAACAACGGGCGCCAGGATGATCGCGTCTACTTTCTGCGCGATGAACGTGCGGACCGCCTTGATCTGGTTCTCCTGCTTCTGCTGGGCGTCGGAGAACTGCAGACTGACACCACGCTTCTTTGCTTCGTCCTGTATGCTCTGAGTCTCCGCGGTACGCCACCCACTCTCCGCGCCGATCTGGGCGAAGCCTACAGTCGTCATTTTGCCTTTGGAAACGGCCGTGCCCGGATTCGATTTGCCCCCGCACCCCGCGGCCACGCACGCTGCCACCGCAATTGCGGCGAACACGCCGCATCGTTCGCGCTTTGTCATCTGTGATGTCCTCCTGGTTGGTTGCCCCTACGTCTGAATCGCCTCGCTGTCCCGTTCCTGTCCCGAACTCAGCCGCCATCCCTGCCCATCCCCAGCAGAATCCCATGGATGATGCTCCACGGATGCGGCGGATCCCCGGGAACGAAACTCGAAACGGGCACAAGGTCCGTGACGCCGTTCGCTTCCGCGTAGCCTCCCCGGTAAAGGCCGCCGGTGATCGCGCTCGTCCCGACGGCGATCACCAGGCGGGGCTCCGCCATCGCGTCGTAGCATCGAAGGAGCGGCTCCCGCATGGCGCGCCCGACGGGACCGGTGACGAGCAACGTGTCCGCGAAGCGCGGCGACGCCACGAACTGCACGCCAAGGCGCGCCACATCGAACACGGCATTCGTGGTCGCGATCACCTCCAGGTCCGCCGCGCTGTCGCCGGTGGACACCTCGCGGACTGCCAGCGAACGGCGGAACGGCTTGCCGCCGGACGGCGCCGCGGGCCGAGGCGTTATTGCCCGGTTGCTGAGCACCAGATCCTCCCGCCTCCGTGTCGCTGTTCGGGTCGAACGGTCCGTGGCGATCGTTCCCGTGGGGCAGGTCTCAACACACAGGTTGCACCCGACGCATAGCCCCCTGTCGAGTGACACATCCGTCCGCGCCCCGTCCTGGGCCAGCGCAATCGCCTGCGTCGGGCAGACTCCGGCACACTCTGCGCAGCCGGTGCACGGCGCCGCCGTGACGGCGGGCATGCCTGTGGCTTCCTCTGGAAGATCCGGGCACAGTCCCCGGTGCGTGATCACTCCGGTCCTCAGGATAGCAAGTAAAGGGCTTGACATGGCCGGGCTCTCCCTACAGGTCGTTTCCGCAATACGACAGGTTGAAACTCTTGTTGCACACAGGGAAATCCCCGATGAGGTTGCCCCGGACGGCGATGGCGAGACCGGTCCAGTTGTTGAGGCTGGGATCCTTGATGGCGTACCGGGCGATGCGGCCGGTTTCATCGGTCGTGATCCAGTGGATCAGCTCACCGCGCCACGCTTCCACAACCCCAATACCTGCCGCATTCGGCGGGAGAACACCTGCGATTTCCACGCGCGCCGGCGACACAGGCAGGTCGTCGAGCAGAGCACGGATGATGGCGATGCTGCTCTCGATCTCGTCGGCGCGAACCCGTGCCCGGGCCAGGACATCGCCTTCGGTGTAGCGGGCGGCGACCGGCGCGCCCGCCGGGTAAATGCCGTGCGGGAAGGCCGCCCGCGCATCGTAACGGCCGCCGCTGGCGCGCCCCGCAGGGCCCACCATTCCGAAATCCTTCGCCAGCGCGGAAGACAGCCGACCGCAGCCCTCCATCCGGTCCAGAACGCCGGGGTTCTCCAATATTAACGGCACGTGCCGGCGCACCTGCTTGTGCAGCGCATTCAGGCCTTCGATCATCTCGCCCCGACGGGCATCGTCGATATCCCGGGCAACTCCTCCCGGCACAATGTACCAGCGCTGGCGCCGGTTGCCGGTCAGCGTCTGGGCGAGGGCCAGCGCCGCGCCGCGCATGGGGGGGAACAGCGTTGGTCCGATGTTGTAGCCGATATCGCCGGCAAGCGCGCCGAGGTCGCCGATGTGGTTGGCCAGGCGCTCGATTTCAAGGGCAATGGTGCGCAGCGCCTCCGCGCGGGGCGGCGGGGTAACACCGAGCATCTGCTCCACAGCGACCGCGTGCGCCAGAGCATTTCCCGCGGCGGTATCCGTGCTCGCGGACTCCGCAAGAAAGCGCGTCTGCGCAAGCGGGGCCTCGGCCAGTCTCCGCTCGAGCCCGCGATGCTGGTACCCCAGCCTGATCTCCAGGTTGGTGATAATCTCGCCCATGCAGCTAAAACGGAAATGCCCGGGCTCGATGATTCCCGCGTGGATAGGGCCAACCGGGATCTCGTGGATGCCCTCACCCTTGACCTTCATGAACGCGTAAGGTTCGCACGGTATGGGCGTCCCGCTCGCGCCGGACTCCAACGGAGCAAGATCAGGCACCCAGACAGGAGCGTGGAGGCGAAGCGTCTTCCAGCGCGGGTGGCCAACCGCTCGGAGGCCGAACATCTCGCCGGCCGCCCGCTCCATCCAGTGTGCGGCCGGGACAAGGGCGGTCATCGACGGGTACTCCCGCACCCCATCCGGCAGCGCAGCGGAGCAGATCACGCCGCTCCCCGTGGCGGTATCGAGCAGCAGAGCCTCCAGGGCCAACCGTCCGTTGGCGAGCACGCGCGCGGTGAGGTGGCCAAGCCGCCAGCCAGGCTTCTTTAATTGGCTCCGAACGGTCTCGGCCATTGCCTCGGGCGTCGTCTCGGTCTGTTGATAGCGTGATCCGGTGGGAAGGTTGAGTGTCATGGCAGCCTGTGCCCTCCCGTCGCCAGCGCGCCGAGAAACGACATCACCGGCGGAGCCAGCGCCAATCCGGTCGCGAGGGTCGCGATCAGCAGCGCCGCCGGCACGGCGCCCCAGGCGGCGGCCGGCTTCCGTACAAGCGTTTGCGCCTTCACTCCGAACAGCATCGGCGTAACGTGCGACATCAGGGCGACGAACGCGACGGTGAGCCCCAGGATGACCAACGCCGCGGCGAGCGGCTGCCCCGCGGTGAAGGTATCCCGCAGCAGCAGCCACTCGCTGATGAACGTCCCGAACGGAGGGCTTCCCGCGATGGCGAACGTCGCCGCGATGAGGGCAACGCCCCACACCGGTGAGATGGCCAAAAGACCGCGGATCTTTGACAGGGCTTTTGTGCCGTATGCCTGCAGGATGCCGCCGCTGAGCAGGAACAGCGCCACTTTCACGAGACTGTGGTTCAGAGCGTGGAGGATGAAGATCGGCGTTGCGCCTATGCCGATGGCAAGCGTCAGGAGCCCGACGTGCTCCACGCTGGAGTATGCCCACATCCGCTTGAGATCGCGCTGGCGCAGCAGTAAAAGGGATGCAGCCAGCACTGTGATGACCCCGCCCGGCACGAGCACCTGTCGCACCAGGTCACCCTGCCCGGCGGCCCGAGCTACCTGCGCTACGCGCCAGATGGCCACCAAGGCACAGTTCAGGAGCGCGCCGGACAGCATCGCCGAGGCGGGCGCTGGCGCCTCGCTGTGCGCGTCGGGCAGCCAATTATGGAGCGGGAAAATACCCGCCTTCACACCGTAGCCCAGCACGCAGAACGCGAACGCGAGGCGGACCAGATGCGGATCGAGCCGCGGCCCACGCGCGACAATCTCGCCGAATACAAGGGTTGGCGTTCCTCCGGCCGCGTGCTGGGCGGCCAGCAGGAGCACCGTGCCAAACAGGGCGAAGGCGATGCCGACGCTGCACAAGAGAAGGTACTTCCAGGTGGCCTCCAGCGAGTGGCGGGTGCGATGGTGGTACACGAGCGGGGCTGAGAGCAGCGTGGTGGCTTCCATCGCGATCCACATATAGCCCAAATTGTGGGCCAGCAGAACACAGTACATCGCCGAGAGGAACAGGCCCGACAGCGTGTAGAACGAACAGAATCGGCGGTCCGAGATGTCCGGGTCGTCCGCGCGCTCGGCGGGCAGGAGAACGGCCGATTGCACCAGCGCCGCCGCGGACACGAGGGTTGTGATGAGCAGGAATGCCGCCGTCATGCCGCCGATACCGAGGCTGCCCACCTCCGTTTCGCCGCGGCCGAAGGCCGGTCCGCAGACCCACACCACCATCGCGACCTGCCCCAGCATCAGTACGGCGGATACAAACGGCAGCCGTCGCGCGGTCCTCGGAAACAGCCCCAGCACGGCCATGATGCCGGGAAGGACGAATATAAGCGGCCAGGCGTTCAATGGCGGAGCCCCCGCAACTGCGTGACGTCGATGTGCTCGAAACTTCGGTTCAGTCGGAAGATCACCAGCCCGGCCACCAGGACGGCGACCAGCACGTCGAAGACCACGCCCATCTCGATGATCAGCGGCATACCGGCCGTCTGCGTGAGGCTGTAGGTGAAGATCCCGTTCTCGAGGACCAGGAACCCGATCACCTGGCTGAGCGCGAGCCGCCGGGTGAGCATAAGCAGCATGCCGATGAGCATCAACGTGAGCGCGACGCCCGCGCTGCCGGAGCTTCCGAGCCCGGGAACGGCGAAGCGGGGCGCCAGGATGTACCCCACGGCGAGGAGCCCAAGCCCGATCAAAAGCGTGAGCGCCGGGCTCAGCATCACGCCGCCGTCCCGCTGTATTCCCAGGCGTCTGGAGGCCCAGGCGAGGTATCCCGGGATGCCGATCGCCTTCACCGTCAGCACCACAATCCCCAGCACCATAAAGTGCGGCGCGCCTTGCTCAACCGATATCTCCATCGTCGCCAGCGCCAGCAGCGCAGTCTGCGCGGCCAGTCCGCGGATCATCATCGGCACTCGCACAAGGCCGCACATCCAGATGGCCAGCAAGCCGGCGGTCCCCGTGATCACATCGTTCGTCGTCAGAACCATCCGCTCAACCCTTCGCAACGGCGAGCAACGCCGCCAGCAGACTCAATCCCACGGAGTAAACAAGGAAACCCGGCACGCTCCGCCATTTGAGCTTTACCAGTACCCCCTCGGCCATCGCCACCACAACGCCGATGCCGAAGAGCCATGCGACGCTCAACGCATAGCGCGGCCCATCCGCGAGCGCAAGGAATCCGGGAACCGTGCGCAGCAACGTCTGCGCCGCCAGACCCAACAGCACGCACGAACGCAGCGCCACGGCATATTCCACAAGGGCGAGGTTCCGGCCGCTGTTCTCCAGGATCATCGCTTCGTGCACCATGGTGAGTTCGAGGTGCGTGGTCGGGTCATCGACCGGCATCCGGGAGAGTTCGGCAAGCGCCGCGACCACAAGGGCGACCCCGACGAGGCCCGCGATGATCGGATCCATGGGCGCCGCGTAGATCTTGGCGAGATCGGTGCTTCCGGCCCCCAGGGCCAGGGCGGCCAGGCCGGCGATTACGGCCGGCTCGATCAGCAGCGAAATGGTGGCCTCGCGGCTGGCGCCCAGCCCTCCGAACGCCGATCCGGTGTCCATCGCCGCCAGCAGGCTCACAAATCGGCCCAGGCCCATCAGATAGACTACCAGGATCAGGTTCGTCGCCCCGCCCCAGGACGGCGGCAGGAGCGGCCCCGCCCAGGGCACGAGGCAGGCGGTCGCCAGCGCCACGACCAACGCGATCCGAGGCGCCCACACGAACACCCAGCCGGCGTTCGTGCTGATGGTTTCGCCCTTCCGCAGCAGCTTGGCGATGTCAAAGAACGGCTGCCATACGGGGGCGCCTAGCCGTGTCTGCATCAACGCCTTCGCCTTCCGGATGACTCCGACCAGCAGAAGCGGGAGGACGGCCAGGTTCACGAACAACAGCACGGTATTCATACGCGCACCGCCATCCATATCAGGATCGCCAGCGCGATCGCGACGTAAAGCAGGTACTGGTGAATGCTGCCGGCCTGAAACCGCATCAGGAAGGTCCCGGCGCCCCGCTGCACGGCCTGCAGGAACGGTGCGTACACGCGCGTTTCCAGGTACGGCTCGTGGGTTGCGCTCACGTCCACCCCCTCGGGGAAGAGGCGGCGGCCCCGGCCTTTCACGCGGATCTCGATGGAGTAGCGGTACACCGCGCCGAACAATCGCGAAATTGGCTGGGCGAAACTGGTGGCCGTATATTGCGTGCGCGGACCAAGAGGGCCGAAACCGCAGTCCCATGTCGTATACTTCCGCGCCGGTTGCCGTTGAGCGAGGTACGCCATCCCGAGGACGACGGCCGCAAGCCCGCCCAGCAAGGCCAGCGCGAGAACGGCGGAAGGCAGGGTCCATGCGGACGCCAGCAGGGGCTGTTCACCCGGCGCGGTTACGATGCGGGCCAACGGGCCGAGCGCCAGCGGAACCGCCAGGCCGAGGGCGATACAGGCGGCGGCGAGGATCGCCTGGGCGGCGACCATGCCGGATGATCCCTCTGCGGCGTTGGCAGCCTGTTTGCTGCGCGGCGCGCCGAGGAACGCCACGCCGATCGCCTTCACGAAACAGGCCATCGCGAGGCCGCCGATCAAGCCGAGCCAGCCCATAAGGCAGAGCGCGCCCAGCCGGACTCCGGCGGCAGGCCCCAGGAGCGCCATACCGAAAAAACCCTGGTAAAGCAGCCATTCGCTGGCGAAGCCGTTCAGCGGCGGCAACGCGCAGATGGCCGCGCTTCCAACCACAAAGGCGGCCGCCGTGTATGGCATACGGTGTACCAGGCCTCCCAGCGCCTCGATGTCGCGGGTATGCGCCCGAGCGTCGACAACCCCCGCGCCCAGAAAAAGGAGGCTCTTAAAGACAGCGTGGTTCAACGTATGGAAGAGGGCGGCGGCCAGCCCCAACTGGGAGAGGAGCGCGTTGTGCTGCGCCCGTCCGGCGATGGAAAGCCCGAGCCCCATCAGGATGATGCCGATGTTCTCTATGCTGTGGTAAGCGAGGAGGCGCTTCAAATCGTGCTGAAGCAGCGCAAACAGCACCCCCCAAAGCGCCGATATCGCGCCGAGGACCAGGAGTATCGGCCCCAGAGCGGGAACGTTCAGGTGTTCGCCCACCACGAACAGGCGGACCATGGCGTAGATGGCGGTCTTGATCATCACCCCGCTCATCAGGGCGGAAACCGGCGCAGGCGCGGCGGGGTGCGCGATCGGCAGCCAGAGGTGGAACGGCCAGCAACCGGCCTTGGTCGCGAGGCCGACGAGGATCAGCAGCGCCGGTCCCAACGCCGCCGCGCCGTTCAGATGCCAGTCGGTGAACGTCCAGGTACCGGTGAGGTGATGCGCCCACAGGAATCCGGCCATCAGGAACGAGGTGCCCACGCGGGTGGCGCCCAGGTAGATGAGCGCCGCGCGCTGCGTGCCGGGCTGGGTGTGGTCGCTGGCAACGAGAGCGAACGAGGAAAGCGCCATTACCTCCCACGCCACGATGAAGGCGATCGCATTGCCCGCCAGCACGACGCCGCACATGCTCATCAACAGCAGGACGAATCCGGACCAGACGAACCCCAGCGGCACGCGCTCACGAAGGTGGTGCAGGTACCCAGGTGAGAAGACCGCCGTTACGAATCCGATGAAGCCGATGATGCCGAGGAACCATCGGCTCAGCGCGTCAAAGACAAGGAGAACGGGCGCATCGCCAAGGAAGACCGTGAGCGGCAGGCGAACCGTGCAGTCACCGCAAAGCGCGGCGGCCAGGACCAGCAGGCAGCCCAATGCGGCCAGGACCGGAAGGGTCGGTCCCTTCGCCCGCGGGAAGGCCAAGCCTATGATCATGGCGGCGATCCACGCGAAAAAGGCGGCTGCGCACCAAACGGTGCTGCCGCCCCCCATAATAGTTTCAAGTGTGGCTGGCAATCGATTCGTTCCGGAGATGGTCGTACAATATTGGCCCGCGATACGCTGAATGGGTGGGCCGGCTCACGTCTGAGTATAGATTGCGGCGCCACGCATGGATTCGCCGACAGGCCTGAGTCCGCCGTGTCGCCGTGAATGGCGGGGGCGTCCCTGTATCCAATTTCTTCGTAAGGACCGTTTGAGAAGGCCGAAAGAAGTTCACATAGTTGTTCGAGTGCCGGGTCCGGGACGGGCGATGCCGTACCCGTCGCTGGGGCAATGTCCAGGAGGCAGGAAATGGCAAACATACTGGTGATCGATGACGAGCCGAACATCCGCACGATGGTCCGCATGGCGCTCGAGCAAAGAGGCGATCGTGTGGAAGAGGCTGACGACGGCCTCGACGGCCTCGAGCAGTACGGCGATGGAGCCGGTTGGGACGTCGTGCTTCTGGATCAACGGATGCCGGGTATCGAGGGGCTGGATGTCCTCCGGCAGATGAAACGGCTGGCGCCACGGGCAAACGTGGTCATGATGACCGCCTTCGGGACTCTGGACCTGGCGGTGGACGCGATGGCGGCGGGCGCGACCGATTTTTTGCGCAAGCCATTTTCGCTGGAGATGCTGCGGGGCGCCGTCGAGGCGGCGCAGCGGCATCACGCCGTCGCGACGCCCGAGCCCGGTGAAAACCGCCTCGTCTTCACCACGTTCAACGGCTACCGCATCGAACCACTCCGCGAACCGGCCAAACGCAGGAGCGGCGAGATCCAGCAGACGGCGGCGGTGCGGGCGCCGAACGGCAATCTGACACCGTGCGTGGTCGTCTTTCCGCCGGACCTCGTGGAACAGATCCACCGCAAGGTGGGAGATTCGGACTGGCCCGTTATGGATCGCTTCTGGCAGGGACTGGCGGAGGAGATGCTGGCTCACTACGTTTGGCACAACGCCAGCGTGCCCATCGGAGCGTTCCTCCGCAGGGGAGACTACGGACCGTACCTGGATCACTGGCTCAACGCGGTGTCCGGAGACCGCCAGGCAGCGTAGCCCGTGGGGGCCCGAGGCAAGAGACGGCGATGATGAGAAACTTGAGGGTGCAGTTGCTCGCGAGCCATCTGACGCTGGTTGCGCTCATGGTGGTGATGATGGCGGGGGCGGTGGTCAACTTCCTTCACCTGGGCCGCTCCATCGATCGTATCCTTCAGGACAACTACAAGAGCGTGGCGGCGGCGCAGGATATGAAGGACGCGCTGGAGCGCATCAACAGCGCCAACGCCTTCCTCCTGGCGGGCCAGCCGGAGCGGGCGCGCCGGCAGTACGAAACTTACCGCACCCGGTTTCACGCGGCCTACCTGATCGAGGCGCACAACATCACGGAACGCGGGGAAAAGGTGATCACCGCCGACATCGGTGATCGGCTCTGGCCGGACTTTGAGCGAAACACGCAGCGGTTCCTGTACGCGAAACCTCCCATCCCCGTTCCCACGGCGCGCGCGTACTACTTCGGCACCCTGCAACCCGATTTTGTGCACTTGAAACAACGGGTGCAGGACGTCCTCAACCTGAACCAGATGGCGATCCTGCGCGCGGACCAGCGCGCCAAGGCCGAAGCACGGCAGGCGTCGCGCGTCGGCATCGCAATGACGGTGGGCGCCCTCGTTCTGGCATTGTTCTTCGCGCTCCGAGTGATCGGCTCCTCGCTCACGCCGCTCCGGACGCTGGCGCGGCAGGCGGAGGAGATCGGCGCCGGCCATCTGGACCAGCGCATCGAATTGCACCGCGAGGATGAGATCGGCAACCTGGCCGCTTCCTTCAACCACATGGCGGAAAGCCTTCGCGAGGCGCACCGCAGGGAAGAGGAGCGGCTTCACCGCGCGGAACGAATGTCGGATGAAGCCCTTGAAAGCCTGTACGATCCGGTGGTGGTGACCGACGGCGAGGGGCGCGTTGTCCACCTGAACCGGGCCGCCGAAGGGTTGTTCGGGCCAGCGGCGCGCGCCGCCGGCCGGGCGGTCAGCCAGGTCATCAACGATCCCCGCGTCGCGAAGGGCGTGGAGCGTGCCATTCGGCAGGAACGGGTCTCCGCCGAGGAGGGTGAAAGCGCCTTCGTGGCGCTTTCCTCCGGGGAGGCGGAGCGGACATACCGACTGCGCGTTACTCCGATGAGGGACAGCGATGACACGCTGCTCGGCGCCGTTGCGGTTCTTGAGGACGTCACCCATCTGCGGCAGTTGGACCGCCTGAAGACCGAGTTCATCAGCGTGGCCAGCCACGAATTGCGCACCCCGGTAACGTCGCTTCTGCTCGCGGTGCAGTTGATGGAAGAAGGCGCGACGGGCCCTCTCACGCCGGAGCAGCGGGAAGTTGTCGCCGCCCAGCGACAGGACCTGGAGCGGCTCCAGCGCATGATGCGCGACCTGCTGGACCTCACCCGTCTGGAAGCCGGCGTGGAGCCTCCGCGGTTTGAGATCGTTCCGCCACGCGAGCTGATCGAGGCGGCCGTGGCATCGGTGGCCCCGCAGGTTGAGGGGCAGGGCATAACGCTCACATCGGAGATTCAGGCGGACCTCCCAACGGTGCGGGCGGACCGCGCGCAGCTGACGCGGGTGCTGGTGAATCTGCTGAACAACGCGGTGCGCCACACGCCGGAAGGCGGCCGGATCACCGTTCGGGCATTCGATGCGGACGATAAGGTGGCGTTTGAGGTGAAGGACACGGGGGTGGGAATCCCGAAGGAATACCTGCCGCGCGTTTTCGAACGATTCGTGCAGGTGCCAGGCGCCACGCGCGGCGGGGCGGGGCTCGGCCTCTCCATCGCAAATACTATCGTCCACGCACACGGTGGGGACATCCGGGCCGAGAGCGAGCCTGGGCAGGGCAGTGTGTTCACCTTCAGGTTGCCGGCCGTTGGCCGCCCGAAGGGTGAGGGGTGAGCGGGATGGCGCGTATACTGGTCGTCGATGACGAGGCGAACATCCGCATGATGATCCGCATAGCGCTTCAGGCGGATGGGCATGTTGTGGAGCAGGCGGCGGATGGGCCGGAGGGGCTGGAGAAGTTCGACGACGGGAGCGATTGGGACCTGGTGCTCCTCGACCAACGCATGCCCGGAATGGAAGGGCTGGAGGTCCTCCGCGAGATGCGCCGCCTCGATCCCGGTGCGCGCATCGTTATGGTCACCGCCTACGGGACCTCAGGCCTCGCGATCGAGGCGATGAAAGAGGGCAGCACGGATTTTCTGCGCAAACCCTTCACGCTGGAGATGCTGCGCGGGGCCGTGCAGGCGGCGACGAGCGGGGCGGCCGGCGCCACCGACGGCGAGGGCCCGGTCATCAGCTTCACCACACTGAACGGCTTCAGAATCGAGCCTGGCCGGCAGCCGGGAGCGACAGAAGGTAATGACCTCGTCTACCACTTCACGGTCCACGGGCCTGGCGGGGAGACGACGGCGTGCACTGTCAGCCTCCCAGCGCACGTTTTGGAACTGGTGATCGCGCACGCCGGCCGCGAGCAGATGCCGGGCGGTGATTTGTTCTGGCAAGGGTTCTGCGAAGAGGCCCTCGCGAACTATGTCTGGCAGAACGCCTGTCCTCCGGAGGAACGGCTCCGCGTGGAAGAACTCACAAAAGAGTTGCGCCGCTGGGTGGACTCCGCGCTGGCATCGCCAACCGGCGAAGGACACTGGCAATCCGGAGGTGACGCGAAGGGGGCCGGGGCGGGATCAGAATCCCGCGTCCCGGCCCCGGACTCCCGGCCCTCTACAGGTTGACGCGGATGCCTTCGCTCGATGACTTGTAGGCGGCAGCGATGATGCGGTTGGCTGCGAGGCCGTCCTTCACGGTGATGGGCGCGGCGGTCTTCGTCTTCACGGCGTTGATAAACGCTTCCACCTCGCGCTCGAAGCGGTCCGGCCCATCGGTTTCGATCTTCTCCCACGCGCCGGAGCCCTTCAACAGCAGTTGCGCCTCGCCGTTGTTGTAGTTCACCGTGGCGGCGCCTTCGGTGCCGTAAACCTCGATGATGTTGGCCGAACCGGGGGAGGACCAGCTTCCCTCGATGACGCCATAGGCGCCCGATGCGGTGCCGAACGTGACGATGCAGCTGTCTTCAACGCGATGGATGCCGGCGATGTTGGCGACGGCGCCGGTGATCCAGGCGGCGTCACCCACCAGGAAGCGGAAGAGGTCGATGGAGTGGACAGAGGTATCCATCAAGGTGCCTCCGCCGGCGACCGCGGGATCGCCAAACCAGGTCTTGGACATGTCCTGCTTTCCGCCGAAACGGTTGCGGTACATCATCACCGCGCCGAGCTTGCCTGCGTCAATGGCTTCCTTGACCTTGATGACCGGCGGGTGGTAGCGGTGGCAGAAGGCGACCATGAACGGTACGCTCGCCTTTCCGGCAGCGGCGGCGATGCGCTCGGCGTCTTCGACGTTGAAGGCCATCGGCTTTTCGCACAGGACGGCCACTCCGCGCTCGAGGCACTGGACGGCGACGTCCGCGTGGAATTTCGGCGGGGTGCAGATGCTCACGGCATCCGGCTTCGCCGTGTTCAGCAGTTCCGTCACTGTCTCATAAGCGGAGGTCTTCCAGACGTTTGTCGCCTTTTCGCGGGACGCGGGCGAGACGTCCGCCACGCCCGCCAGTTCCACGTCCTCGAGGCGGTCGTAGCCCCGTTTGTGCTCGCCGGCGATTCCTCCGGCCCCGATGATACCAACCTTCATGTCGTCTCCTCCTATGCTACGCGCCGATTGTTATAGAGCAATTCTGCCTCAATAGCACTTTAGACATTGGAGCGTGATATAGAACAGTGCGGCCGACGCCGGGTATCGGGTGGCGGGTATCAGGTACCGTCAGGACATTTTAAATGGGCATCGGCGTGTCGGGCACGGAGGCCCGACCTACCGAATTGGAGGTTGGAAAGTGGACGTTGGGCCCGATGTCGGGCACGGAGGCCCGACCTTCCGCGGAAACTAACCCTCCTCCAGGCCGCTGCGGAAGGGGGCGGACCAGCGGGATGTCGCTTCCTGTAGGCGGGCGACAGCGGAGGCGTCTCCCTGGAGCCAGCCGAGCGACGCGGCGGCGGAGGGCGTGACGAAACCGCTGGCGATCGGGGTGAACGCGCGGATATCGCAATCCACGTCAGGTTCCGATGTCACGATCTCCGCCGGCGAGCCGTCGAGCGCGGTTTTCCACGTGCGCGTGCCGACCAGCTCGTCGTGAATCCGGATCGTCACCGGTTCCGTTCTACATGCGCACTTCATTAACGGGAAGATCGCGTCCGGGTGGATGATCCGGAAGCCGAACGACGCGTGCAGTTCCGTTTCGATCGCGCGTGCGTTCACGGCGAGGGAGCGGACCCTGTCGTTGACGGAGAACGCCGCGCGGTATTTGCCGAAATCCGTGCGCTCCATAACGGCCCGGATGATCGCCACGGCGGCGGCGCCATCGAGCGCGCGGATCTCATTTATCTCTAGGAACGCCGGCTTCTCACCATCCTTCGGTTCCGGTATCTCATACATCGCGTAGCCGACCGGCTTGCCTCCGCGGCGGCAGACGAAGCCCGTCTTGTTCGCCTGTCCGCTGCCGAAGCGCTCCGGCCCGACCAGGCTCTCCCAAACGTCCCATGCGCGCGCGGTAGAGCATCGGAAGCCGGGGGTAAGCGCATCCCACACACTCGAAACGTCGGGAGCATCCGCCGGCGTCAGCACGGAGACATCGCCGTCCGGTTCGATCAACCACTGGATATCGCGCGGCCATGTGGAGATGCGGACCTCGCCGCCGGTCTCCCAGCCGAACTTGCGGTAATACGCGTAGGAAAAGGGCCACATCGCCGAGCCTGTTATGCCCCAGCCGACCATTCGGCGAACGGTTTCGGTCATCATCGCCGCGGCGCAGCCGATACGCCGCGCTGCGACAGCGGTCCCGACCCCTCCGACGGCGCCCCCCGGAACGGTCACGTCGCCCATCTGGAGGTCCTCCGGGGTGATCATCATGGCGGCCACGAGCCGGCCTTCGTGTTCAACGACCGGGATGTGTTCGCAACTGAACCGTTTGGCGTGGCGGTGAAACGCCGTGACCCAGGGCTCCAGGTCCATCTCGAACGCTTCGGCGCCGATTTCCCCGGCCCGGTCCAGTTCCTCGGGTTTGATGCTGCGCGCAGTGACCATGGTATCCTCCGTGATGCGAAGATGTTTCCAGTACGATAGCACCGGGCGGAAGGCGTCAGGGAAGGAGGGATACCCGATCTGATACCATTCGCTACCGGGTATCTCCAATGAGTTATCATAATATGGGAGCAGGCCCGGTGCGCGCATCTGGCGATCCTCCATTCGTTCCAAAGCCCTTGCCCGGAGAGGTTCCTTGGTCAGCAGAAGCAGATCAGCGCCAATATGTGTGGCGGCCAGCATCGCCGCGACGGCTACCCTGGCAGCCGGCGGGTGTCATCGCCGCGCGACCCCGGTCGCTTCCGTGCCCCCCCCGCCGCCAGCCTACGCGGCTAACACGGTCGTTGCCGGCGTCGCGGTCGCCGGGCTCACGCAGGACGCCGGCGCTAAATTCCTGGCCGAACGCCTGAAACCGCTGGGAGTGAGGCCGCTCACGCTCACCTATGGCTCGCGCTCCTACCACCGTCATTGGGGGGAGTTGGGCATCAAGCCAAACGTGGACGCGATGTTGGCCTCCGCCTGGAAATCCCCCAATGTGCCTCTGGCGTTGACACTGGATATGCGCGCCGCCAAACGGTCGATCCGGCATGCGGCGCGCGGGTTGGACATCGAACCAATCTCGCCGCATTTTGTGGGACCACCTTCCAAAGGCTGGATCAAGCCGGGCCGCACAGGGAGGCGCGTTGATGTGTACGGTTCGGCACTGCTCCTCCAATCCGCCGTGCAGAAGGATCCGGGTCTGAGCACTGTCCCGCTGGTGGTCGTTCCGTACGAGCCCGGCTTCACGGTGGAGGACCTGGAGCCGATCAAGACCCGGGTAGTCTCGTACACCACCTTCTTCAACCCGCGCGAAGCCAACCGAACCCACAATCTTCGGCTCGTTTCCCGAATGCTGAACGGCGCGTTCGTCAAACCGGGCGAGGTCTTCTCGTTCAACGGCTGGGTCGGGGAGCGCAACGCGTCGGACGGATTCCGCGAGGCCATCGTCTACAAGTACGGGAAGATGGAAAAGGACATCGGGGGCGGGTTGTGCCAGGTTTCCAGCACGCTTTACAACGTCGCGCTGCTGTCCGGGCTGCCCATCATGCAGCGCAGCCACCACTCGCTCACGGTGCATTACGTTCCGTTGGGCCGCGATGCCACCGTTTACTGGGGAACACACGACCTGAGATTCAGGAACGATACCTCGACGCCGCTCTACATCCGCACCAGGGTTTCGCGCGCCGCGCTGACCATTGAAGCGTGGGGCGAAGCGCCGCTCGGGAGAAAGGTCCAGGTCACTTCCACAGCCGATTGGTCGAACGGCCAGGCTGTTGCCCGGGTTTACCGGATTATCGCCCAGAACGGCCAGCGAAAGAAAGAGATGATCTCGGACGACAAGTACGATACGCAGCACGTGATGGCCTCCGTTCCCGCGAAATCGAAACGGACCTAGCCCATGTCGACACAACACTCGTCTCAGCCAAAACGGGCTCTGTTGCGGATGCGAATCGCCGATATCGGCGAGCCGATCTACCGCGCCCGTGCCCGCGTGATGGCCCTTGGACGGCGCCTTGGATTCCGCGGCGAGGCGCTCGACGGCATTGTGCTGGCCTTCAGCGAAGCGGTAAGCAACGCTCTCCTGCACGGCGAATCCGGGCACCGCCAGTGCGTCCACGTGGCCGCCGTAATGGACGGCAATCGGCTGGTGCTGGAGATCATGGACCATGGCTCGGGATTTCACCCGGCGAACCTGGACCTTCCCGCGCCGGACGACATGTCCGAAGGCGGCCGGGGCCTCTACCTGATGAAGACGTTCATGGACCAGGTGGAGTGGAACGGCACGCCCACCGGCACGACCGTGCGCATGAGCAAGAGCGTCGGGTGAGACCGCGATCCCGGAGGAACCACTGAATGTCACAGCCGAAGATGACCCGCTGCGCGGAAAACCCCATCATCGCCCCCGCCGCCAACTGGTGGGAAAATCAGTTCGTTTTCAATCCCGCCGTCGTCGAATGGGAGGGCATGGTCCATATGCTCTACCGCGCGCACGGCGACGACCATTTCTCGCGGTTCGGCCACGCCTGGTCGGCTGATGGCGTGAGTTTCGAGCGCGATCCCCACCCGGTTCTGGAAGCGGACATATCCGACCCGATGGAGCGTCTGGGAATCGAGGATCCTCGCGCCGTCGCCCTGGAAGGATGGGTCTACGCCACATTCACGGTCGCATCCGTTTACGGGGTTTGCGCGCCGCAGGAGCGCCGCAGTGCGAGCGAGCCGCCGTGGCGTGTACGGGTCTCGATGGCGCGCACGCAGGGCTTCCAGACCTGGGAACGCTTCGGAATTGTGTTGCCCGGAATCGACAGCAAAAACGCGGTCCTCTTCAACCGCAAGATCGGCGGCCGCTACGTAATGCTCCACCGCGTTGCGCCGGACATCTGCATCGCCAGCAGCGACGACATGCGCACGTGGACAAACCACGGGCCGATCATGAGCCCGCGCGACGTGAACCACTGGGACTTCAAGCGCATCGGCTCCGGCCCACCGCCGATGGAAGTCGAAAAGGGCTGGTTGCTCTTCTTCCACGGCATCGACCGCCATCACACCTATCGATGCGGCGCGGCGCTTCTGGACAGAGACGACCCGAGCAAGGTGGTGGCGCGCCTGGATGACTGGCTGCTGGAGCCGCAAGCCGAGTTCGAGCAACAGGGCTGGATCGGCAACGTGGTGTTTCCCACGGGCTGCATCGAGCGCGACGGCCTGTACCGCCTGTACTACGGCGGCGCCGACAAGGTCATCTGTAGCTGCACCATCCCCCGCGCGGAAGTGGAGGAGGCGCTGTACGCGGCGATGTGATCGGCCCGCCGGCCCGCATCGAGTATCGCCGGCAGCCGGCCCGTATGGGTCCTCGCCGACATTGCGTACCAGTCACCCTGTGAACTCGGACGAAATCGGACATCCAGTGGACGATATTCGTCCACTGGACGGACGATGGCCAAGCGCACCGCAGATCGAATGAGCGTAAGTCGTTTGCCCGGAGTTGCCTCCCTGCGGTGATCACAAAACGTTCACGCCGCCACGAGCAGCGAGTCGCGGATGCTCAGGGATACCTCGGCGTCGCACGGGAAATCATCGGTACAGAGGTCGGCCACGGAATCCACCACGCGGTCGGGGGTGTAAGCGAAGCGCGCCAGGTCCTCCCGTTTGGTGCCGCCTGAAAGCACAAGAATGGTCTGGTAGCCCATTTGCGTGCCGCCCAGGATGTCCGTCTCCATTGTATCGCCGACCATGATCGTTTGCGACGTGGTCAGCCCAAGCGTCTTGCGAGCTTCGCGCATCATCACCGGGCTCGGTTTTCCCACGCTGAACGCCTCGATCCCCGTCGCCTTTTCCAGCATTGCCACGATGGCGCCGCAGCCCGGTCGCAGTCCCTTGGCCGTGGGGCAATTGGGGTCCATGTTCGTCGCCACCAATTTGGCGCCGCGCATCACCATTCGGACCGCCGCCTCCATGGTCTCCATCATAAAGGTCCGCCCCTCGCCAACAACCACGTAATCCGGGTCGTGGTCCACGATAGCGTACCCGTTCGCGTGAAGCGCCTGCAACAGGCCGCCCTCTCCAATGACGTAGGCCGTGCCATTCGGCTTCTGCTTCGCCAGGAACCGCGCGGTGGCCATCGCGCACGTGAAAATGTGGTCTTCGCCGACGTTGATGCCCATCCGCTGAAGCCGGGTCATCATGTCGCGGCGGGTGCGTTGACTGTTATTTGTGAGAAACAGGAAGGGTATCTCGCGGGTGAGGAGCCGGTTGATGAAATCCACCGCTCCCGGGATAACCTCCGCGCCCCTGTAGATGACCCCGTCCATATCCAGTAGGAAACCGTATCTGCCGTCCATTTTAACTCCCTTGTCTCACGCCCTGTTGCCGGAGCGGCACGACCGGGAAGTGCGATAGCCAGGCGATTCCGCCGATGCCCTCCCTGGAATCACTGTAGGGTGTCGATGTTGCGCTCTCGTTATGCTCACGTTGCCTTGAGGTTAACGATTGGCAAACGGGCGGACAGGCAGGGTACATTTGAGGCTCATCAGAAAAGCGATTACCGACCGGGCACTGAAATACCCGTCTGAGGGGCCTTCGGCCAACCGTCCTCCGGACGACCGAAATGGATGGCATATGCATCCATTTCGTTGCAGTGCCGGGCAGGGAGTCGGGCGCCAGGGGGGCAAAAGTAAAGGAAAGCTGTCATATTGAGCGAAGCGGAACTTCCCTGCGTCCGGTCGAGATTCTTCACTGCGTTCAGAATGACATTTCGCCGACGCCCAACTCCTATCTCCTATCTCCCGTCTCCTAACTCCTGATTCCCATCTCGTGCGCCAGGAGCCATTCCTTGCGCGGCAGGCCGCCGCCATAGCCGACCAGTTTCCCGTTGGCGCCGATCACACGGTGGCAGGGAACGACGATCGAGATGGGGTTCCGGCCGTTGGCCAGGCCGACGGCCCGCACGCCCTTAGGGTTACCGATCCGTTCCGCGATCTCGCCGTAAGAGACTGTCAACCCGTACGGAATCCTGGTGAGTTCATCCCAGACGCGCTTCTGGAACTCGGTTCCCGCCGGGGCGAGGGGGAGATCGAACTCCGTTCGGTCGCCGGCGAAGTAAGCGGCGAGTTGACGCGCCGCCTCGGACAGGGGCGCCCTCGTTCCATCTTCCACCCAGTCTTTTCCAATGACCGGCCCGTGCTCGTGGTCCGTCATATAAACGCCCGTCAGCGCCGCGCCGTCCGACGTCAGCAGCAACGGTCCAATCGGGCTAACCATCTTAGTGTAGTACGTCACAGTATCTCCTCCAGAGAACTCCAAAGGTGCATCGTGGCGTAGGCGCGCCACGGTCGCCAGGATTCCGCCAACTCCAGAATGCGTTTGGGATCGTCTTCGTGCAGCGCCTTTCGGACGCCGAGGTCCGTGTGGGGAAACGCATCCGGCCATGAGAGCGCGCGCATGGCGATGTATTGGGCGGTCCACTCGCCGATGCCGGGTACAGCCATCAAGCGCGCGACCGTTTCTTCCACATCGCCTCCCGGTTTGAGGCGAATGCCGCCGCGATCGACGGTGTCCGCCAGCGCGACAATCGTCCTCGCGCGGGCGGGCGTGATGCCGACCGCCGTAAGCGCATCGGCGCCGGCCGACAGGATCTGCCGAGGCGTGGGGGACACGCGGGTGAGGTCCGCAAACGGCGTCTCTATCGGCTCGCCCAGGGTTGCCGCCAGCCTTCCCGCCAGCGTCGTGGCGCCCGCGACGCTGATCTGCTGGCCGACGATCGCGCGAACGGCGACCTCGAAGCCTTTGAACGCCCCCGGCACGCGCAACCCGGGCTTGGCGTCCGAAAGCTGTGACAGGCGTTCAGCGATGCGGCACGGCTCGGCGGCGAGGTCGAAGAGACGCTTCACGGCGGCCAACGTGCGCGGAAGGACCGGAGCGAGGCTCGGCGATACGTCAACCCGCAGCGTAAAGCCTGACGGCGACGGCGCAACCGACAACCAGCCGCGATGCTTTCCGAACGATGCCGTTCGCCGGTACGTTCTACCCTCAACGGCCTCCACGCCTCTCAACGCGCGCGCCGACAGGAAGCGCAGCATCGCGTCCCACTCCATCGGCGGCCGGTAGGCAAGTTTGAACCCGAGGGTGTCGGCCGTGTGCGCGGCCGCATGTCCCCTGCGCAGGTCGCTCGGACGCATCCGGTACCGCTCGGCGAAGAGCGCGTTGAAACGCCGAAGGCTGGAGAACCCGCTAGCGAAGGCCACGTCGGTAACCGGTAAGGCAGTGTCGGTGAGCAGTCGTTTGGCCAGGAGCAGACGCTGCGTCTGGGCCAATGCGATCGGTGATACGCCGAACTCCAACTGAATCGCGCGGCGTAGATGCCGATCGCTGACACCCATCTCGGCGGCCAGGGCCGTCACGCCGCCCTCGGTGAGCGCGCCGTCCTCTATGCGGCTCAGAGCGGCGCCGGCGAGGCGGCTCACGGCGTCGATCCGCGCGTTACCCGGCGCCAGTTCGGGCCGGCAGCGAAGGCATGGACGGTGGCCGGCCTGCTCGGCCGCCGCCGCGCTGGGGTAGAATGTGCAGTTCTCGCGCTTGGGCGTCTTCGCGGTGCATACCGTGCGGCAGTAGATGCCGGTCGAGGAGACGCCCACGAAGAACGCGCCATCAAAGCGCGGATCGTGCGTCCGCAGCGCGTGGTAGCATGTGTCCGGATCGAATTCCATAAAGGAATTGTGCCACAGGAATCACGCACAGACTAGCCGGTTTCGGACACAGAATGAAAAGAGAGTTGAGAATTGAGGACTGAGGGAAAATGGCCGGGGGCTGAGTCCCGACACCCGGCACTTGGCACCCGCCAACCGGCACCCGACACCCGCCACCTGACACCCGGCACCGGTCACCCGCTCCCCGGTAACATACTTCCTGTATGAGACGGAACGCGGATGTCAGCATATCTTCCTCGCCGGCCGGAGACCTCAGGCGTCTCGGGCCGTTCCTGCGCCCGTACCTGTGGCCGATCCTGTTCGGCACCGTTTGCGGGATCCTGGGCATCGCCGCGGAGTTGTTCCCGCCACTGGTCTGGGGCTACGTGGTCGACAAGGTCATCAAGTCGCGGCAGGTGAGCGGGCTGTACCGCCCCGTGATGCTGATGGCGGCGGTTTACCTCGCGGGCGTGGCGCTGACTGCCGCGCGCCGCAACGTGATGGAGAAGGCCGGACAGGCATTCCTCTTCGACCTGAGGAACACGGTCTACCGCAAACTTCAGCGGCAGAGCCTGGCGTATTTCGGAGAGCACCGCACGGGCGACCTGATGGCCCGCGTGGGCGGCGAAATCGATACGATTCAGGAGGTCGTCATCCGCGGCACCGACGCCGTGGTGGCGAACGCGCTGCGCCTCGTGGGGGTCGCCGCCATCTTCATCGTTCTCCAGTGGGAACTGGGGCTCATCTGCCTCATGCCGATCGTGCTGGTGGGCATCGGCCTGAAGCTGTACAACGCGCGTATCAAGGCGATGTACCGCGTGTCGCGGGCGCGGCTCGGCGATGTGGGCGCCACGCTGCAGGACGACCTTTCCGGCATCCGCGTCATCAAGGCGTTCGCCCGAGAGGACGATGAGCAGGAGAATTTCGAGCGCGCAACGCAGGAATACCGCCTGGCGCAGGTGAAGGTGATCAACCTCAGCACGAGGTTCTTCCCCATCGTGCGCTACATCGCGCAATGGGGCCAGATCCTGATGCTCGGCTTCGGCGCCTATTTCATCATGGTCGGGCGGTTCACCGTAGGCGGGCTGGTGACCTACCGGGGCTACGGCCGTTATTTCTTCGGCCCGATCGACGACCTCATGGACATCAACGATACGCTGCAACGCGCCTCCGCCGCGTGGGGACGGGTGCTTGAAGTGCTCGACGCGCCGGAAGCGATCACCGACGCCGCCAGCGCGGTCGGCCTCGCGAATGTGCGCGGAGAGGTGCGTTTTGACGACGTTTCATTCGGATACACCGCCGATCGCAACGTGCTGGAGGGTGTCTCGTTTTCAGCCTGGCCCGGGCGAATGGTCGCGCTTGTGGGCACGAGCGGCGCGGGGAAATCGACGGTCCTGAACCTCGTGCCGCGCTTCTGGGACGTGACCGGCGGTCGCGTGCTTGTGGATGGGAACGATGTCCGCAATCTGACGCAGGCGTCGCTGCGCGGCGCGCTGGCGATCGTTCAGCAGGATACGTTTCTGTTCAACGACACGATTCTGAACAACATCCGGTACGGACGGCCGGATGCGAGCGCGGAGGACGTGGAAGCCGCCGCTCGGATGGCGAATGCGCACGAGTTTATCACCGAAATGCCCGAGGGGTACGATACGGTGGTGGGCGAACGCGGCGTGAAGCTGTCCGGCGGGCAGCGGCAACGCATCAGCATCGCCCGCGCGTTCCTGACGGACCCTCGGATCCTGCTCCTCGATGAGGCGACCAGCGCCGTCGAGGCCGAGAGCGAGTGGATCATCCAGGCCGCGCTGGAACGGCTGATGGCGGGACGCACAACCATTATCGTGAGCCACCGGATGAGCATGGTTCGCGGCGCGGACGAGATCCTGGTCCTGGACGGCGGGCGCATCGTGGAGCGGGGGCGCCATGGAGACCTGATGGCGGAAAACGGCCCGTACGCGCGGATGGTCAACATGCAGCGGGGCGAACCCGTGGACGTGGCATAAGTTCGCCCAATTCCAATGGGCGCATGCTATCCTTTAGGCCGTCAAGGGGCGGCAATGTGAAACCGGAGGCAGGTTGCCTGAAAGGCCGCCCCATTCATCCGGCGCTGATTGTCGGCTGATGCGATGAATCATGCAAGGACTTCTGCACAATAAGGTAGCCCTCATCACGGCCGGGGCCAGCGGCATCGGCGCCGCCATCTCGCGCGTATTCGCCGGGCACGGAGCCCGCGTCATCATCCACTACCGCGGCGGCGAGGATGCTGCCAAACGTCTGCGCGACGACATCCTGGCAGCCGGTGGGCGCGCGCTGACGGCTCAGGCGGACCTGCGAGATGCCGATGCGGTGAACGCCGCCTTCGCGCACGCTTCATCGGAACTCGGCCCCATCGATATCCTGGTGAACAACGCCAGCATATTCCTGGACCCCAAGCCTGTAGAAAGCCTGCTATTTTCGGACCTTCAGGCGGAGTTCGAGGGTTCCATGATGACGGCGTTCAACGCCACGCAGGCAGTGCTGCCGGGGATGCTGGAGCGCGGAGGCGGGCGCATACTGTTCATGGTCGGCACAATGCTGGAACGGCCGGCCACGGGATACGCGGCGCACGCGGTCGGCAAGGGGGCGATGCTGGCGTACGCGCGAACGATGGCGAAGGAGTTGGGGCCGAGGGGCATTGCGGTGCACTGCATTTCGCCGGGGATGGCGCTCACGCCGAACGTCCTGAAAACAGTTCCCGAAGGGGAGCGGGAGGCGCTTCGAAAGAAAACGCCGATCCGCCGCCTTCAGACGCCGGAGGAAATCGCCGGCCTGGCGGTATTCCTCGCCTCGGATCTAGCGGCCAGCGCCACGGCTCTGCATCTGAACGCCGATGGCGGACTGGCGGACTTGGGCGGAATCTGACTTGCGCCGGACCATCGTGGCCGACGCCATCCGGTAGGTCGGGCCTCCGTGCCCGACTCCGCGGATCGCGTCGGGCACGGAGACCCGACCTACCTTTACGGAGGATTTGAATTTGAAGCATACCATCGCGCTGCTGCCGGGGGACGGCATAGGCCCCGAGATCACGGACGCGACCATCCGCGTGCTCGCGGCGGCCGGAACCGAGATCGACTGGGTCCCGCTTGAGGCAGGCGCGGAGGTTACCGCCAAATACGGCGAGCCCATGCCGCAGCACGTCCTCAGTGAGATCCTGAAGTGCCGCGTCGCGCTGAAGGGCCCCATCGGCACCCCCATCGGCAAGGGGTTCAGAAGCGCCAACGTGGCGCTCCGCCAGTCCCTTGACCTGTATGCGGCGGTCCGCCCGTCCAAGACCGTGCCCGGCATCCCCACTCGCTACGACCACGTCGACATCACTGTCGTTCGCGAAAACACCGAAGGCCTTTACTCGGGGATAGAGCATCTCGTGATCCCCGGAGTGGCGGAAAGCATCAAAGTCATGACCGAGAAGGCGTGCACGCGAATCAGCCGATTTGCGTTCGAACACGCTCGCCGCATCGGCAAGAGCAAGGTAACCTTCGTCCATAAGGCCAATATCATGAAGATCTCGGACGGCCTTTTCCTGGAGTGCTATCGCAAGGTGGCCCGCGACTACCAGGAGATCGAGCCGGACGAGATGATCGTTGACAACATGTGCATGCAACTGGTCAAGGATCCCACGCGCTTCCAGGTGCTGGTAATGGAAAACCTGTACGGCGATATCGTGAGCGACCTTTGCTCCGGACTGGTCGGCGGCCTCGGCGTGGTTGGGGGCGCCAACTTCGGCGACCATGTGGCGGTATTTGAGGCGGTTCACGGCAGCGCGCCGGACATCGCCGGAAAGGGAATCGCCAACCCCACCGCGCTGTTGATGTCCGCCTGCATGATGCTGGACCACCTGGAAGAGCGCCAGGCAGCCGTCAGGGTGCGCACCGCGCTGGAAACCGTTCTGGGTGAAGGCAAGCACACAACAGGGGACCTCGGTGGATCGGCGAGCACGAAGGAGTTCACGGAAGCGGTGATTGAAACGATGAAGTAGGAGAAGGTAGACGTGTAACGGTTTGCGCTTCTGCGGGAGGCGCTCTTCTGGGAAGAGTAATGTTGACGTTTCGGTGCACCCATCTCGAATCCGACGTGGAACTGACCGATGAGCGGGTGGCGCACGTTGCTGCCGAGCACCCGGAACTGGTACCTGTACGCCTGGCGCTTCTCGCAGAGACTCCCGCAGCGCCGGATAGCGTCAGGAGAAACAGCCGCTCCGAGAACACTTGCTGTTCATCCGCTGGTTTCCCAACGTACGCGGCGGAAAACATGCGGTTGTGGCGTCTGATACCGGCCCCAGAACGCGGCATTGGGTGGTTACGGCCTATCTCACACGCCGCCTTGCGCAAGGAGCGCGCATCGAATGGAAGAAAGGCTGACATTTCGGTTCGACCGGGAAGGCGATATTCTGTACGTAAACCGGGTGCCTCCCTACGCTGAACAGGAGTCCGAAGAATTGGAGGACGGGGTAGTTGCGCGCCTGAAACCGCACACCGGCGACGTGGAAAACTGGGAAGTGTTGTTCTTCTCCACCCGATTGATGCGCGACACGCTTTTCGACCTGCCCACGCACGTCAGTCTTCAGAAGGCGTCGTAGTCGCAATGGGTCCAGTTCAATGCCGGATGAGCCGCATGCGGCCCACCATTGAGTTCCCCGGCGGCCTCCGCGTTAAATCCGGTCTCATCGTCCGTCGTTCATAACTCACCGCTACTCTGGAACGCATTTTGCTCTCTGAACGTATAGTGGATGAAAGCGCCTGCAATGCACACCTTGGAACGTCCCGCACATTCGAACCCAAACCTTCCTGAGCCGGCGGATGAGCGGCCGTACGCGGCCACCATCGGCGGCGCCCTTTCGCGCGCCGCGCGGGAACTCACAAATGCAGGCGTTTCCGAGCCCCGTCTCGACGCCGAACTCCTCCTGGCCTACGTCCTGGCGTGGGACCGCTCCCGGGAAGACATGGAGTTCCGCCTGAAATTGCGCGACCACCGCCTGGAAGCGGTCCGGGAACAGCGCATCTTCAACCTCACACACCCGGAGGCGCCGCTCACGGAATGGGGGCGCAGGTTCGGCATGTTCGTTCGCGAGCGCGCGGCCGGACGGCCGACGGCCTATTGGCTGGAGGCCGTGGAGTTCATGGGCCTTCAGTTCTACGTGAACCGGTACGTGCTCATCCCCCGGCCGGAGACGGAAACGCTGGTCGAAACAGCCTTGGGGTTGCTCGAAAAGACGCCGCACCCGTTCGTCCTGGACGTGGGCACCGGGAGCGGTTGCGTCGGGCTCAGCATCGCTACGTTCAAACCCGGCGCTGTGGTATGGGCGCTGGATATATCGCCGCATGCCCTCCGCGTCGCCAGGAAGAACGCCTCGTGGCTCCACGTCCGCGACCGCGTGCATTGGAAGCGCGCCGATTTCACGGCTCTGGATCCGAGCCAACCCATCACCGATGCATCTGGAGCGGTTGCGCCGCCGTTCGACCTGATTGTCTCCAATCCGCCCTACGTCGCCCCGGAGGAAGCACCAACTCTGTCGCAGGAGGTCTTGCGCGAGCCGAAGGAAGCAGTTTTCGCCGATGATGGCGGGTTCGCCGTCATCAACGCACTCTTTGCCAAGTCGCGGACCCTGCTGAAGCATCAGGGGCGGCTCGTCATGGAACTCGGCTACACCCAGAGCACGGAGGCGATCCGGCGCGCCCAGGCCGCCGGCTGGCAGGATGTGGAGGTCCTCCCGGACCTCGCCGGCATCCCCCGGGTCCTGGTCGCGCGGAACGGCTGACTCAGACTGCCCTACGCGCCCGAAGACGGTCCAGCGCGACCGAGATGATGATGATTCCACCGGTGATCATCTCCTGACGCCAGTTTTCCCACCCGATCTGCGACCCCCCGGAGCGGAGAGTCGTCATGATGAACGCGCCGAGCAGTGATCCGACCACGGAGCCTTCTCCGCCGGACAGGCTGGCGCCGCCGATGACCACGGCCGCGATGACGTCGAGTTCCTGCCCGATCGCCACCGTTGGGTCACCCACACTCAGCCTGGAAAACAGGAGGAGCCCGCCCAGTCCGGCGAAAAGCCCGCTCATCGTGTAGACCAGCAGTTTCACACGCTCCACCGGGACGCCGCAGAGGCGCGCGGCCGCCTCACTGGAACCCACCGCCACAACGTGTCGGCCGAACTGCGTGTAGCGGAGCGCCCACGCGACGGCCACCGCCAGAACCAGCATCAGCCACACGCCGGCGGGGAAAAGCATCGCACGTTGATCCGGCCCCAATCGCGCGACAAGGTCGTTCAACCAGGTGATGGGGGCGTCGATTTTCTGCTCGTGCGCCATGCCTTTCGCGGCGCCGCGGACGATGAGGTAGGTGCCCAGCGTAACGATGAACGGGGCCACCTTCAGGCGTGTGATGAGGAAGCCGTTGACGAGTCCACAGAACGCTCCGGCGCCAACACCGGCCGCCAGCGCCGCCACGGGCCCCATATTCCGCTGGAGTATCCACGCCACCACCACCGTCACAAACGCCATGATGGAACCGACGGACAGATCGATCCCGCCCGAAACGATAACGTAGGTCATTCCCAGCGCCGACATGCTCACAACGGTGCCCTGGCGCGCCAACGTCTCCAGGTTGTCCATCGTGTGGAAACTGGGGGCGTAGTAACTGAAATAGCCGAACACGGCGAGCCACGCGAGCGCCAACCCTCCGAGGTTCACCGCTCCAGCAGGAAGACGAAGCCTCTTCTTCATCACGATCCGGTTGCCTCTCTCATCAGGGTTTCGGCGGTCGTCCGGTCCACCGGGACCGCCGCTCCGAGTTCACCCTTGTGCATCACCGCGATGCGATCGCACACCCCCATCAATTCCGGTAGGTAACTGCTGACCATCAGGATGGCCTTGCCGTCCCGCGCGGATTCATCGATGAGGCGGTAGATCATCTCCTTGCTGCCTACGTCGATGCCGCGCGTAGGCTCATCCAGCAGCAAAACGTCGACCCCGTGCAGCAGCAGGCGCGCCAACGCGACCTTTTGCTGGTTGCCGCCGGACAGGTCGCGCACGGGCTGCTGGGGCCCCAGGCACCGGATGTCGAGGCGTCGGATCCACTCCGCAGCGGCCGTATTCTGTCGCCGCGGCCGGATCGTTCCCGCCGTTCCCATGCGGTGCAGGCTGCTGAGCGTTACGTTGTCGGCGATGCTCATTGGGAGCGCGAGGCCTTCCAGTTTGCGGTCTTCGCTCAGCAGGCCGGCGCCCTGCGCCCAACGGCGGGCCGGCGACGCCCATCCGATGTGAACCCCCAGCCTGATCTCACCCCGCCGGATCGCGTCCAGGCCGAACAGCGCTCGCAGGAGTTCCGTGCGGCCCGAACCGTTGAGACCCGCGATTCCCAGCACTTCCCCGCGATGCAGGACAAACCCGGCGCTTTCGGGCTTCGATACACCGGCGAGGCCCGCCACTTGCAGCAGCGGCTCGCCGAGAGGGCGGTTCGAGCGAGGATACAAGGAATCGATCTTGCGGCCGACCATCATCGTCACGATGTCGTCGGGTGTCGCGTCGCCGGTGATTCGCGTCCCTATCATTTTGCCGTCGCGCAGTACGGTCAACCGGTCGGAAACGCGCTGGATCTCGTCCATGAAATGCGAGATGTAGACGATGGCGTGCCCCTGCGACCTCAAGATGGCGATCACATCGAAGAGCCGCTCCGCGTCTCTTTCCGACAGACTGCTGGTGGGCTCGTCGAGTACGACTACGCGGCAGCCAATCGCAACGGCGCGGGCAATTTCAGCCACCTGGCGGATGGCGATTGGCAGGCTTCGAACCGGAACGTCCGGATCGAGGTGTCCGTAGCCCAGCATATCGAGGGCTCGAAGGCAGCGGCTCTTCATCTCGCCTCGGCGGAGGACGCCAAAACGGGCGTCTTCCATGCCAAGCAGCACATTCTCGGTCACGGAAAGATGGCCGCACAGCGACAATTCCTGGTGGATCATTGCCACGCCGCGTCGGCGGGCGTCCATCGGGTTGCGCGGGCGGAACGCTTCACCGGCGAAGGTCATCGTGCCTTCGTCCGGCCGCAGAGCGCCCGCAAGCACATACATCAAGGTGCTCTTGCCGGAGCCGTTCTCCCCAACAAGGGCGTGCACTTCCCCTTCGCGCGCCTCGAAATCCACTCCATCGAGCGCAGTCGTAGCGCCAAACCGTTTGGTGATGCCGCGCATCGCCAGAAGGGGGGGTGAATCGGGAGTGCCGGGAGACTGCATTTGAACTCAGGGTAATTGAGAGGAGGACGGGGATGGGGGCCAAAACCATCCCCGTCTGCCCGCTTCTAGATCCGGGGCGGCGCGAGGAGCTTCTGGATCGCCGCTGTGTCCATATTCTCCTTCGTCGCGAGGGTCACGCCGGTGTCGATTCGCTTCTCCACCTTCGTACCCTTCAGGCTCTGCACCAACGTCTTGACGCCCAGGTAGCCCATCTTGTACGGGTTCTGCAGCACCAGGCCATCTATCTGGCCCGCCTTCAGAGCATCGACAAGTTTCTGTGACGAGTCGAATCCCACGAACCTCACCTTGCCAGCGAAACCGCCGTCCTGCAGCACGCGCAGCATCCCGAAGGTGGTGCTCTCATTGGGGCAGAAGATGCCGTCGACGCCCACTGAGCCGTCCGGCGTCTTGTAGGGCGTCAACAGGTTTTCGCCCATCTTCTGGGCCGATTCCGTGGTCGCGCCGCCATACTGATTGGAGCTCAACACCTGAATCCCCGGCGCGGCCTTGATGGCGCTCAGGAAGCCCTCCTCGCGGTCGTGAGTGCTGGCCGAGCCCTCCTGGTAGCGCATCATAACAACCTTGCCTTTACCGCCAAGCAGCTCGATTAACTGCTTGCCGGCGATCTGGCCGCCTTTGAAGTTATCCGTGGCGACGAAACTCACGTAGTCCTGGCTTTTCAGAGCGGAATCGATAATCAGCACCGGGATGCCGCTCTTCGTGGCTTCCGCGACCGGCGTCCGAAGCGCAGTGTCGTCCAGTGGCGCGAGGACGATGCCGCTCACCTTGTTGACCACGAAGTCCTCGACGACCTTGATCTGGCTCTCCCGATCGTCTTCCTTCAACGGACCCTTCCACACGATCTCGACGCCGTCTTCCTTCGCCGCATCGGCGGCCCCGGCGTGGACCGCTTTCCAGAACTCGTGGGTGGTGCCCTTGGGGATCACCGCGATTTTGAGGGATTTCCCGGCCTCGCCGGTCGGCGGCGGGGCGGACGATTTATTGCCACACCCGGTAAGAATCGCGGCAAACAGAGCCAACCCGATCATTCGCTCGAATCTCATAGGGTCCTCCCCCGGAACGACAACCATTCCCGACAAGACGGAAATGTTGTCTGTGAAATAGCAGGCATCCGCCGCCTGAATCTATGGTGTCCCGCCTGGCGCGTCGAATGCCAAAGCGGTCCGTTCGGAACGATCCACTATGGCGCCGACCGGACCAGCTACTGCCACAGCTTCCTATCGAGGCTCCGGTACTGCAACGCTTCGGCCACGTGGGCCGGCGCGATGGACGGGACGTCTGTCATATCTGCGGCGAACTCACTTCATCTGTAGTTTTCGCAGCCTGCTCTCAATATCGCGTTCCTGCCGCCCTAACATCGCTGCCACCGAACGAACGCTTTGCCCCTGCTCGTATGCGAGCCGAAGTCGCGCATCCTCAGTTTCCGTCCATGGCTCGTAGGCGCGAGAACACATTGATCGAGTATCCATTCGTCTGGGCTCACGGTTTGGTTCATCCATGCTCGCGTCAATAATGTGTGGGTCACCAAGCACGGCCATTGCGCGCGTGAGCGCCCAGCAAAGGTCGGGAGCGTGCTCTTCGAATATGAACACACCTCGCCGTTCCTCCTCGTCTCGGCGGGCGCGGCGCACATCCACCATTCGCAGGTAGCGCGAGCCAGTCGAAGCCTCGCGCACTTCTAGACGGTATTCGTGACTTCCCCCGCAAATCTCCGTTTCAAACAGCAATGGATTTGAATTCGGGAAAGGGCTACTCATAAAAGTCACTCCCTTCGCGCTATCTACTGCCACAACTTCCTATCAAGGCTCCGGTATTGCAGGGCCTCAGCCACGTGGGCGGGGGCGATGTCCGGCAGGGCCTCGAGGTCCGCGATGGTACGGGCCAGTTTTAGCACGCGGTCGTAGGCTCTTGCCGAGAGCGCCAACTGGTTGATGGCGGCGCGCAGGAGGCTCTGGGTGGCATCGTCCACAATGCAGAACTTGCGCAGGTGCTTGCTGGTCATCTGGGCGTTGGTGTAGATGCCCAGGCCGGCGAAGCGCTCGCCCTGGATATCGCGCGCCTTCTGCACGCGGACGCGAATCTCCTTGCTCGCCGGCCCCGTGCCGCCCTTCTGGACCATCTCCTCCTGCTTCAAGCGCGGGACCTCGATGTGGATATCGAGGCGGTCGAGAAGCGGACCGCTAAGCCGCTGGCGGTACTTCTGGATCTGGAACGGGTTGCATGTGCACGCGCGCATCGTGTCACCGTGGTGACCGCACGGGCACGGATTCGCCGCGCCGATGAACATAACGCGCGCCGGGTAGGCGATGCTGCCAGCGATGCGGGCTATCGTGACGACGCCGTCCTCGAGAGGTTGGCGCAGCATCTCGAGGATATCGCGGCGGAACTCCGGCAACTCGTCCAGGAACAGCAAGCCGTTGTGTGCGAGACTGACCTCACCCGGCTTGGGATACGACCCACCGCCGACCAACCCCGCGTACGAGATCGTGTGGTGCGGCGCGCGGAACGGGCGCGTTGTGAGCAAGGCGGTGTTGGATGGCAATTGGCCCGCGATAGAGTAGATCTTCGTGACTTCCAGCGCCTCGTCCAGCGTAAGGGGAGGCAGGATGGTCGGCAAGCGCCGCGCCAGCATCGTCTTGCCGGATCCCGGAGGACCAACCATCAGACAGTTGTGACCGCCCGCCGCCGCCACCTCCAGCGCGCGCTTGGCGTGGTCCTGACCCTTCACGTCGTTGAAATCGACCTCGAAGATGGGGTCTTCCAGGTCGCTGAACGGCGACGGTCCGCTGAACGGCTCCGCGCCGACGCCGTCGTTCAGCAGTCCGACGACCTCCGCCAGCGACTCCACCGGGTAGATCTCGACGTCTGTGACGACGGCGGCTTCATGTGCGTTCGCTGTGGGCACGATCAGGCGGCGCATGCCGGCGGTCTTTGTGCCGAGCGCGATCGGCAGCACGCCGGACACGGGACGCACGGCGCCATCGAGCGCAAGCTCACCAATGAGCACGGTGTCCTTCAGAGCGAGGCGTTCGATCTGACCGGATGCCGCCAGCAGGCCGCATGCGATGGGGAGATCCAGGCCGGGCCCTTCCTTGCGCACGTCGGCGGGCGCGAGGTTCACCGTGATACGCTTATCCGGAAACGCGAGGCCGGTATTGCGGATGGCGGAGCGCACGCGCTCGCGGGCTTCCTGGACCGCCGTGTCGGGGAGGCCGACGATGGGGAACTGGCCGGCCATGCCGCGGCCAACGTCCACTTCCACCTCAACGAGATACGCGTCTATGCCGTGAACCGCCGCGGAGAACGCTTTCGCAAGAGCCATGGGGCTGTGCTCCTTCGCCGTGCCGTCGTTATGGGAATGGTACGCCGAGGGGGTGGAAGCTGTCAAGCGAAGGGCTGGCAGCGGAGCCAACATGCCTCCGCCCGCGATGCCTCGCCACAGTCAGCGAGAGCCGGGCGGAGTATCGCCCGGATCTCTTCAATGCGCCCGGCGGACGGGCCGCCGCCATCCCGTAGGTGGTGCGTTAGTGGCGTATCAACTGGCGCAGTTCCGCCGGGTCCGGTGAGGTGACGAGAGCGGTTTCGTGCGTGATCGCGCGGCGCTCCACCAGTTCGGCGAGGCTCATGTTGAACGTCTGCATCCCGAAATGCGCGCCTTCACGGATCGACTCGGAGAGGCCGGCCATCTCGAAACCCTCAATCTGCCGTTTCACCGTCGGCGAACCGGTCATAACCTCCACGGTCGGCACCCGTCCTACCCCGCCGGCGCACGGGACCAGGCGCTGGCTGGCAACACACAACAGACCGCCCGCAATCTGCGCCGCAATCTGCGAACGCTTCTCGGACGGAAATGCGTTCATGATGCGCTCTATCGTCTGCGGAGCGCCGCTGGTGTGAAGAGTGGTCAGCACAAGGTGCCCAACTTCGGCCGCGGTGAGGGCAACTTCGATGGTGGCCGGGTCGCGCATCTCGCCCAGCATGATCACGTCCGGGCTCTGGCGCAGAACGGAGCGCAGGGCGGTGGTGAATGAGCGGGTGTCCTGGCCGATTTCGCGCTGCTGGATCATGCTGCGTTTGTCGCGGAAAACGTACTCGATGGGATCTTCCACGGTCACGATGTTGGCCGCGCGGGTGTTGTTGATCTCCTCGATGAGGCCCGCAAGGGTGGTGGACTTGCCGCTGCCGGTCGGCCCCGTGACGATGACCAGGCCCTGGGGCTTGCCCGCCACGTCCCTCAGGATGTGAGGCAGGTTCAACTGCTCGATCGTTCGCGGCACGAGTGGTATGATGCGCAGCGCGGCGGCAATCGTCCCCTGCTGAAGGTAGAGGTTTGCCCGCACCCGAATGAGGTTCGGGATGGTGAAGACGAGGTCAAGTTCGTCCTGCTCGCGGAGGTGGGCCAGCGCGACGTCCGCGTCAATCTGGTCGATTTCCTCCACGCGCCGTCCCGCGGCGCCCAGCTTCAGAAGGCGATCGCGGCTGGCCGTGTCGATGATGTTGAGGGCGATCGCCTCAGTGTCTTCCGGCGTCATCGCCTGCTGCTGGGCGGCGACGATGCGCCCGTCAACGCGGATAGCGGGAGGCGCCCCGGCCTTGATGAGAAGGTCCGACGCGCGGCTTTGTATGGCTTGTTCCAGTAGGTCGTGTATGCTGCTCAATGAATTATTCCCAATCCGATAGACGAAGGAGGCCGGCGAAGTGTTGCATATGCGGTTCCAGCCTCCTTACAATTGTGGTCCGCCGGAACCGCGCGCGGCCACCGGTGTAGACAGGATGCGACCGTACGGAGCATGGTATCCCCCGGGAGGCGGGCCGAATCGCCCATACGGTCCATCCGGCCGCCCGCGACAGGCTCTGTGCTTTCTGGAAAGGGATGATTATGCGTTTGACACGGCCCCGAATGGCGCGCTCCGCATTTGCAGCTTTCAGCGTGGTCACAACCACCCTCAGCCTCGGCATCCTCGTTCACGCTCAGGACGGCGCCGAGCCTCCGAAACCGGAGACCGCGGCGCACCGCTTCAAGAACATCAAGGTGCTGAAAAAGCTCCCGGCCGACCAACTGATGGGGAACATGCGGGTGTACGCCAGATCGCTGGGCGTCCGCTGCACATTCTGCCACGTTGAAACGGCGCCGCGACAGGGGTTCGAGCGGGATGACAAGCCGACGAAACTCACCGCGCGCAAGATGATCGCCATGACGGCCAACCTGAACAAGCGCGAGAAGGCGCTGAAGGGCAAGGTGACCTGCTATACGTGCCACCGCGGCCAGCACGAACCGGAACCCATGCCGGCCATGCCGATGAGGGATGCGCCTCCCGGTGGCCAGCGCCCGCCCGAAGCCGGTGGCCAGCGTCCACCCGAACCAGAGGGCGAGCGAAACGAACGGGCGGAGAACGGGGAGAAGGACTGAGCGGTGGCTGGTCGTTGGAAGTGGGAAGCTGGAGGTTAGATTTCGGGAACCCAGACTCCAGCTTCCGCCCTTAGGTGCCATGCGGGCTTCTAGTCTTCTTCCGTTTCGCCTAATGCCCAGCGTCCTCCCTCAAACCACGGCACCAGCTTGTCGGCCCGCATCGCGTTTCGCCGCAATCTCATTCGACGCGCTCGTGTGTGGATTGGGCATAATGTAACCGGCGGTGCAGTGCGATACGCGCCCGGGTACGTCGAAGCACGGACGTTACACGGCATGCCGCGCCTTTCAGTGCCTGGCGAATGGATAGGAGAAGCAGATGAACACAAGATCCGTGTTGGTTGTCGTAGCCGCGGCGCTCGCCACGGCCGTCCCGGTGAACGCGAAGTTGAAGGTGGGAGATGCCCCGCCGCCCATGAAGATCGCCCGTTGGGTGAAGGGCACCCCGGTAACCCAGTTTGCGAAGGGCAAGGTCTACGTGGTGGAGTTCTGGGCCACATGGTGCGGCCCGTGCCGCGTCTCCATCCCGCACATCACCGATCTCGCCAAGAAGAACAAGGCCGTCATCTTTACCGGCGTGGACATCTGGGAGCGCGAGAAGGGCGCCGTTCGCGTGGCGAACGTAACCAAGTTCGTCAAGGACATGGGCCCGAAGATGGGTTACAACGTTGCGATGGAGGATGACGCGGGCACCATGGCCAAGACCTGGATGACCGCGGCGGGCCAGAACGGCATCCCCACGGCGTTCGTGATCGGCAAGAACGGACGCATCCAGTGGATCGGGCACCCGATGGAGCTGGACAACGTCCTCGGTCCCGTCCAGAAAGGTACGTTTGACGCCAAGGCGGCCGCCGCACTGCGCGAAAAGGCCGAGGCGGAGCAGGCAGCCAGGGGCAAGATGCTGGAACCGATCTCCAAGGCCGTTCAGGCGAACGATTTCAAGACGGCCGTCGCCGAAATGGACAAGCTGTTCGCCGCGCAGCCGGATATGGAAAAGCAGCTCGCCGGCGCGAAATATCAGTTCCTTTTCAAGGTTGATGAGAAGGCCGCGTTCGATTACGGAAAGCAGCTCACCGAGGGAATCTACAAGGACGATGCGATGCAGTTGAACGCCCTCGCATGGCTCGCGCTCGACGATCAGCGCGGCCCGAAGGTCAAGGACTACCCCACCATCATCGCCATGGCCGAGCGCGCGAACACCGTCACGAACGGCAAGAACCCCAACGTTCTGGACACCCTCGCTTCGGCGTACGCCAAGAGCGGAGATGCGGACAAGGCGATTGCCACGCAGGAACTGGCGGTGGCGAATCTGGACAAGAGCGCTTCGGAAGTGATGAAGAAGCAGTTTGCTGATCACCTCGCGGCATACAAGGCGAAAAAAGCCTAGCGATGCGGTTAGCGAATAGACACAACGGGCGCCGCATCCGCACCGGAGCGCGGCGCCCTCCGGCGCGCCTGCCCTCGAGAACCCGCCGCCCCCGGAGCGTTTCGTGACGGAGATCGTGCGAAACGCTCTGGGGGGGTTCGTGAACCTCCCGGTGTGGGTGGTCGGGGGCGCCGTCCGCGATTGGGCGCTGGGCCGCCCGGCGAAAGATATTGACCTGGCCATCGACGGCGACGCGGCAGCCTTCGGGCGCGAGATCGCCTGTTCCGCGGGAGGCCATTTCTTCGTCATGCATCCCGCCTCTCAGACGGCGCGGGTGGCTTTTGCGGATGGCGCGTGGCTCGATATCGTGCCGCTTCCCTTAGGGCTGGATGCCGATCTGAAGCGGCGCGATTTCACGGTCAACGCGATGGCGCTTCCGCTGGACTTCTACATGCAGGCCCCCGAACCCGGGGGCCTGCCGCCGGCGCCCCCCTCACAACTGGCGGATCCAACCGGCGGATGGAGCGATCTCGGCGAGCGAATCATACGGGTGACCCATCCCCGGGTTTTCGAGGAAGATCCGCTTCGCACGCTGCGCGGGCTGCGCTTGCTGGCAACCCTCGGCGGCTCGCACATCCAAACCGAATCCCTTGCACTGCTGCGCGACGCCGCGCCCCTTCTGTCCACGACCTCGCCGGAACGGCTCCGCGATGAGTGGCTCAGCACGCTTGATGTGCCGGATGGCGGCCGCGCTGTGCTCGCCGCCGCCGAGATGGGTCTGCTGGATTCCATCGTTCCGCAATGGCGCGACATGGTCGGCGTGACCCAGAATCCCTACCACCACCTGGACGTGTGGGACCACACCCTTGCGGTGCTGCGCGAGTTCGATGGTTTCTGCGGCTCCGGAGGCGGCATGCCGGGTGAACTGCAAGGGCCAGTGCGCGAGTATCTCCGGGAATACGTTTCGCCGCCGCACAGCCGTCGGGCGCTGCTGAGGCTGGCGATCCTTCTGCACGACAGCGGTAAACCGGAGACGCGCTCCGAAGACGAAGAGGGGCGGATTCGCTTCCTCTCCCACGAGCACACCAGCGAGGGTCTGGCTCGCTCCTGGGCCGTGCGTCACCGTCTCAGCGGCCGCGAACGCGCGTTCCTGGGCGCCGTGGTGGGGCTTCACATGCGCCCGGGCGGTTTGCTTGCGCCGGAGGTGTCCACCCGCGCCGTGACGCGGTTCTTCCGGGACGCCGGCCCTGCTGCACCCGCGCTCCTGTTGCTCAATGTAGCCGACCGTCTCGCCGCGCGCGGCCCCTGGACCACCGACGAAGAGGTGGAGACGCAGGTTGAGGGCTCCTGGCGCCTGCTGGGCCAGTGGGTTGAGATGAAGAACACTGTTGCCCTGCCACTGCCCATTTCAGGCAAGGACCTCATGGAGGCGTTCGTCCTCTCCCCCGGCCCCCGCATCGGACGCATAATCCAGGCCCTTCGCGATGTCCATGCGGAAACGCCGTTCGCGGACCGCGAAAGCGCGCTGGAGGCCGCTCGGCAGATTGTGAACGGCGCCGAGGATACCGTGACGCCGCCACAGGGTATACAGTAACGTCGGCGTTCGCGGAAAAACCTCAATCTCCATTTAAGACTCCCGGCCTATACTCCTACCTAATTGGAGGGTTCTATTATGAGACTCATTGCTATTGGATTGGCCGCATTGGTTGGTTCCGGGTCGCTTGTCTCCGCGGCGGTCGATCATACTGCCCTTGTTCCGCCCAATGGCGGCGCCACGCCTATCTCCGAAAACAACTGGGGCATGGTGACCGCACCGGTGTATGGCACCTCGGAGTCGGGGGTGTATAAAGACGCCGAACTGTTCGCCGGGCCTGCCAAGTTCCATTCGACCTACTATCACGGCGTGCTCCCTAACGGGCGCATCGTCAAGCCCGCGGGGATCAGCGTGCAAGTCGGGATGAACCCGCTGGCCATCCGCCTGACGCCGGACGGCAGGTACCTGGTTACCAGCAATGACGACGAGCGCAACGGCAGCGTGGACAGCCCGTCCGGCAAGTCGCTGCGGAGCGATGTGAACAAAGGCGGGTATTCGGTGTCGGTCGTCGATGCGAAGACGATGTCGGTTGTGTCCCAGATCGGCGCGGGGCCGGTTTTCGCCGGGTTGCAGATTACCGGGAAAGGACCCTACACCGTCTGGGCCTCGGGCGGACCATCGAACAGCATCAAGGTATTCACCATCTCGCCGGCCGGCGTGATCGCGTCCGGCGGTCCGGACATCCTGATCGCCCCGATCCTGCCGTCCGACAAGGGATATGTGTCCAACTACACGCCGGCGCCGGCTTTCAACACTGCAAACACCGACGGCGTAAGGCCCGCCGTTCCCATCGGGTTTGACCGGGCATCCGGAGCGCATACAACATACCCGGCGGGCTCGGCCCTCAGCCCTGACGGGCGCTTCCTGTACGTGGCGTGCAACGGTGACAACAGCGTTGCCGTCATCCGCACGGCATCGCGAAAAGTCGTCCGCCAGGTCCCGGTCGGATATTTCCCGTACGACGTGGCCGTAAGCGCTGACGGCGTGACGGTGGCCGTATCGAACTGGGGCATCACCGAGTACAAATTCAAGGCGCCGGAGTACGACGAAGCAGGCCGGTTGACCGCCATCAAACCGTTGAACGGCAATCAGCCGGACGGTTTCTATGTGCCCACGACCGACACTGAAGGCAAACTGCCGAAGACCTCGTCGGTGTCTGTACTGATCGCGGCAGGTGGAGACGGCGCCCGCCTCGAAGCCTCCAATTCCGTTTACCACGGGAAAGCCCTCGACGCCTTGAACCAGGTTGGCGACACTCACCCCTCCGCGTTGGCGATCGCCAAAAGGACAGCGGGCAGAAAGTCCGAGAACGTGGTCTTCGTCGCCAAGGCCAACTCGGACAGCCTGGGCGTCTTTGTGCCCGGTGCGAAGTCGCGGATGCCTGATGTTGATCTTTCGCCGGTGCGCGTCTCCCTGAAAGACGGGCATCCCGTCCACGGAGCCTACCCCAACGCCATCGCGTATTCACCCCGGGACCGGAGGCTATACGTCGCGGAGGCCGGCATCAATTCGGTCGCGGTTCTGGATGCGTCCAACCTGCTGCGTCCACGGTTGATCGGCCGGATTCCGACCGGGTGGTATCCCACGGGTGTGACGATCAGCCCCGACGGCCGATCGCTCTACATCCTGAACGCCAAGGGCATCGGCGAGGACATCAACCCCCGTACACCGGTGCCATCGGAACACAATCCCACCGGCCTGGAGTCGTTCGCCGACAGCAACTACGTGTTCGGCAGCGTGCAGAAAATGGACCTTGCGGGACTGCGACTGGACAACACGGCCGTCCTTCAGAGCAATTTTGCGCTCCACAAGCCGGCAGACACCTCTGTCGTCCCGGCCGGCGGAAAGCCGTCATCGAAGATCGACCACGTGTTCTTCATCCTGCATGAGAACAAGACGTTCGACTCCATGCTGGGGTCAGCCGGCGACCATTTTGGCCCGTACGCCAGCCTCGCCTACAACAACCCCGATGGCTCTGCCTACACCGACCGCCAGTACACCGGCGTCTCGGTCAATACGCAGTCTCTGGCCAGGAACTTCGCCACCGCCGTGAACTACTACTCCGATTCCGAAGAAAGCGATGCCGGCCACATGTTCGCCAGTTCGGGAACGGCGACCGATTACACGGAGAAGACGCTGCTCGTTAAGCGCGGCCGCGGAACGTTGGTGGAAAAGAACATGGAGCCCGAGGATTACCCGGAAGGCGGCTTCATATTCAACAACGCCGCCCGCCACGGCGTCTCATTCAAGGACTTCGGAGACCTGATTCGGATCGCCGGCACCGACGAGGGGACAAGCACTCCCACAACGATGGGCGATCCTCCCAGCGGCCTGGCGGGATTCCCGGCCCTTGCGCCGGACGCGTCGTCGGTTTCGAATCCGTTGAGCACGGTCGGCGACGTTGATTCGCCGACGCGCGGCCTTGGACAGTCCTACTTCCTGTCGCTGCCGATCCTCGCCATCCTTGGTGGCAAGAACGCAAATGGCGAGGATCGGCTGGACCGAAACTACCCGGGTTACAATTTCAATATTTCGGACCAGCGCCGCGCGAAGGAGTTCATCCGCGATTTTGACCGGATGGTCGCCAATAACACGCTTCCGAAGTTCGTGCATATCTACCAGCCCAACGACCATACGGGCGGTCTCCAGGCGCCGAACAAGTCCGAGGTTGGGGGGGCGCCGCTCCAGCAGGTTGCGGACGGCGACGTGGGGCTCGGGATGGTGGTCGAGCATATCATGCGCAGTCCCGCCTATTACAATGCGGCAACAGGCAAGGGCAGCGCTATTTTCGTGAGTTACGACGACGCGCAGGGCTGCCTCGACCATATCCACCCGCACCGAACCCCGCTTCTCGTTATCAGCCCATACGCCAAGCCGGGATACGCCGGGAAACGGCACTACGTGACGGCCTCCATCGTCAAGACGGAGGAGCTGCTTCTGGGCCTGCCGCCGAACAATCTGGGCGACCTGTTCGCCACAGATCTGCGCGACATGTTCCAGTCCGGGTACAACGGCATCACGGCCGACAGCCTCCACATCACCAAGGTTGCCCGCTATGACGCGACTCCCGAAGGCAAGAGGATCTGGAAACTGGTTGACCGCCTGGACCTGTCCGGTCCGGACCGCGACAGTTACCGCGTAGCGCGTCTCGGCCGGATTTCGGCGCAGGCCGACACGTGGCACCGGGAAGCAGCAAGGCGCAATCGCCTTGGCTCGCCGGCGTACGCGAGATTGCAGGACCGGCTCTTCGGCGCGGCAACGCGCCTAGTGGCTTCAGCGTCAAGGGACGACTAGTCGGGTGACAGGTGGCTATGCCGCAGTGTGGCCGGCCTCCGCGCCGGCCACCCGTCATTTGACACCCGCCACCCGGCTACAATGAGCGTATGCAAAGAGCCGATCTCCACCTGCACACAACCGTCTCGGACGGCGTTCTCGAGCCCCTCGCCCTAGTCAAGGCCTGCTCCGCGCTGGGCCTCGCCGCTATCGCCATCACGGACCACGACGTGACCGACGGCGTGGAGGAAGCGGTGGCTGCGGGGTTGAAGCACGGCGTGGAGGTCATCGCCGGCGTGGAGATCAACACGGACCACGGGCCAACCGAGATCCACATCCTGGGTTATGGGCTGAATCTTGCCGACCCGGGCTTTCAGAAGACGATGACGTGGCTGCGCGAAGGCCGCGTGAGCCGCGCCCGCGAGATGGTCGGCCTGTTGCGCCGCCTGGGCGCGCCCGTATCCTGGGAGCGCGTGCAGGAGATCTCGGGCCGCGGCGCCATCGGCCGCCCGCACCTGGCGGAAGCCCTCATCGAGGAAGGCCATGTGCCCAGCCGCGCGGAAGCGTTCATCCGCTACCTCGGCAACGACGGCCCGGCCTATGTGCCGCGTGAGCGTTTCAACGCGGTCGAAGCCATCGCCACGATCCGTGGCGCGGGCGGGGTGGCCGTTGTCGCACACCCGGTGAAGATCGGTGACGACACGCTGATTCCGGCGCTCGTGGAATCAGGCCTCGGCGGTATCGAGGCATACCACCCGGACCATTCCGACGAAGATGCTGCGCGATATTGCCGAATGGCGGATCAACTGGGCGTCGTCTGGACCGGCGGAAGCGATTTCCACGGCAACAACGAATCCCGCCCCCTCGCCTGCCGCACCGTACCGTACTCCCAGGTGGAAGCGCTACTCGCGGAGACGCAACGATTCCGAGCCGAATTGAACCATTGACCAATGGTCAACTGACATTTGCCATTGATCGGACCCTTCGCCCGGCCAATGGCAAATGACCAATGGCGAATGCTCAATGGCTGATTCCTGAACTAGAATAAGCCTATGAGCACAGAACAGAGTCCTCTCAACGGCAAGACCATCATCCTGGGCGTGACGGCCAGCATCGCGGCCTACAAAGCGGCGGACCTCTGCAGCCGCCTCGTCAAGGCCGGCGCCGATGTGCGCGTGCTGATGACGCCCAACGCGACGAAACTGGTCGGGCCCTGCACTTTCGAAGGGCTGACCCACCGGCCCACCGCCGTGGATATGTTCGCGCCGGACGACACGTGGGAGGCCGTGCTGGAGCGCGAAGGCGCCGCCGACCTCTATATCATTGCGCCGTGCACCGGCGACTGCCTCGCGCGGATCGCCGCCGGCATGGCCAATGATTTTGTCTCCGCCGCCGCGCTCGCCGCCACGTGCCCGGTTCTGGTGGCGCCCGCGATGGCCACGCCGATGTGGCTCAACTTAAGGACCCAGCGCAACGTTGCCGAGTTGAAAGCGGATGGTATCCACTTCGTCGGTCCCGATGAGGGACGCCTCGCTACCGGCCGCACCGGCCCCGGCCGGATGAGCGAACCGGCGGACATCGTGGAAGCCGCGGAAAGACTATTGTCAGTGGGTCAATGGGTCCATGGGTCAACCGGACAAGGCCCGGATCCGTTGACTCGTTCACCCATTGACCCATTAACTCGTTCACCCCTTCCCGTTTCCCATCGCTTCCTGGTGACGGCCGGGCCGACGCAGGAAGCGCTGGACCCCGTGCGGATGCTCACAAACCGCAGCACGGGCAAAATGGGCATCGCGGTGGCGGAAGCCGCCGCCGCGCGCGGCGCCGATGTGACGCTCGTCCTGGGGCCAACTCACTTATCGGACCCGCCGGGAGTCAAGACCGTCCGCGTGACGACCGCCGACGAGATGCGCGCCGCCGCGATGCAGGCGTTCGAGACCGCCGATGTCGTGGTGGCCGCCGCCGCCGTGGCCGACTATCGCCCCGCCATTTCGTCGCCCCAGAAAGTGAAGAAGTCGGAAGGTCCGGCCTCTATCGCCCTGGAGCGCACCCCGGACATTCTGGCGGAAATGGGCCGCAACAAGCGTCCCGGCCAGATCCTCATCGGATTCGCCGCCGAGACGGAAAACCTCATCGAAAATGCCCGCGCGAAACTGGCCGCCAAGAACCTGGACGCGGTGGTCGCCAACGATGTGACGCGCGAGGGCGCCGGCTTCGGCGCGGACACCAACGTTGCCACGCTGATAACGGCGGAAGGCTGCTCGGAATTGGGCCCGATGCCCAAGCGCGCAATGGCGGAGGCCATCCTGGATGCCGTTCTGGAGCCTGGAGTCCAGGGCGGAGCACCCGAGCTCGAGTGACCTCATCCAACTTCCCACCTCCGTCTTCCAACCTCCAATGAACGGCACGCCGATTGCTGGTGTTTGACCTCGGGAAGTCTCGGGTCTAGCATGAACGCTGGTGGCTGGGATCCAACTTCCAATATCAAACTTCCAACCTCCAATTTCCGTTTACCCGCAGCCCGTATGGGCTAGCAAGAAAGGAGCTGAGACGAGATGAGCAGTGAGAAACACCTGTTCACGTCGGAGTCGGTCACAGAAGGCCACCCCGACAAAATGGCCGACCAGATATCCGACGCGGTACTGGACGCCATCCTGACTGAGGACGAGAATGCGCGCGTCGCGTGCGAGACGTTCCTCACCACCGGCCTGTGCGTCGTCGGCGGGGAGATCACGACGAACACCTACGTGGACATTCCCACCCTGGTGCGCCAGACCATCGCGGACATCGGCTACACGCGCGCCAAATTCGGCTTCGACGCCGAGACCTGCGGCGTGGTAACGGCCATCCAGCACCAGAGCCCCGACATCGCGCAAGGCGTGGACATCGGTGGAGCGGGCGATCAGGGCATGATGTTCGGTTTCGCGTGCACCGAAACCGAAGAACTCATGCCGATGCCCATCATGATGGCCCACAAACTGTGCCGCCAGTTGACCTACGTTCGCAAGACCAACCAGATCCCGTACCTGCGCCCGGACGGCAAGAGCCAGGTAACCGTCGAGTACGATGGCACGAAGGTCGTCCGCATCGACACCGTGCTCATCTCCTCCCAGCACGCGCCGACGATCCCCGCGGAAACGATCAAAGAGGACATCATTGAGCGCGTCATCAAGCCCATCCTCCCGGCCGGCCTCTGGGATGCCGACACCCACTTCCTGGTAAACCCCACCGGCAAGTTCGCCGTTGGCGGCCCGCAGGGCGATACCGGCCTCACAGGCCGCAAGATCATCGTGGATACCTACGGCGGCGCGGCCCCGCACGGCGGCGGCTGCTTCTCCGGCAAGGATCCGACCAAGGTTGACCGCAGCGCCACCTACATGGCGCGTTATGTGGCCAAGAATATCGTGGCCGCCGGCCTGGCCGAACGCTGCGAACTCCAGGTTGCGTACGCGATCGGCGTTGCGGAACCGGTGAGCCTCGCGGTGAAATCCTTCGGCACCGGCAAGATCAGCGACGCCGAAATCGTGGCGCTCGTGCGCCGCTACTTCGATATGACGCCCAAGGGCATCATCACGAAGCTCGGCCTGCGCCGGCCGATCTACAAGCAGACGGCCGCCTACGGCCACTTCGGCCGCACGGACCTTGCTGTGCCGTGGGAAGAGACCGACATGGCGGAGACGCTGAAGACCGCCGCCGGCCTCAAAGCCGCCGAAAAGCTGATCGAAGCGTAGGCTAAGGGCTGAGGGGCAAGGGCCGAGGGCTGAGACCCGAAAACCCAAAACGTGACCGGGGGGTCGTCCATTCGGACGGCCCCCTTGTTCGTTTTACTCCAAGGAGATTCTAGGGTTCTGCTGGAAGCCCCTTTTCGAGCATTCCTGCGACGGCGGCTCGCAACACTGGAAGCTCAGCCGTGGCGGCATTCCAGATGATGGTCTCATCGGCGGCGAAGTAGGCGTGCACGATTACGTTGCGGAAACCACGTTCACGCCGCATAGAGCACCTTCGCGCTGGTCAGGACCTCGTCGCGGATCAGTGGTTTGAGGCCGCGCTTGGACACAAGGTCAACCCGGCGCCCCAGCAACTCCTCCAATTGCTGTTGCAGGCCGATAAATGCGATCAGGCCGATCTTCGCGTCCGGCTGAAACGACACGAGGAGGTCAATGTCGCTGTCCGCGCGAAAGTCTTCACGCACGGCGGAACCGAAGACCGCCAGCTCGGCGACTTTGTACCGGCGGCAGAGGTCCTCTATCTTCTTTATCGGTATGTTCAGATCCTTCAGCATGTCTGTTTCCAACACAGATTGTAGCCCAAACTGTGCTCCGTCGCCACAACCGGCCAGGTGACTTCCATCAGGGCGCGGCCCCCTTTGGTTTGCCGGTTTCACCTGCGCGGCTCCAAACTGAGCTTGTTGCCTCTTTAGCGTACCGGTTCGGAAAGGGACTCTCCCGACTATGAAATGGATATTCCTGGTAACGCTAGTGGTCTTCGCCTGGAGGGCTGTCGATGTAGGCCTGTACCTGCTGCACAAGAGGACGAAGGAACCCGTTCTATATTTCATCTACTACCTGGCATGCCTGCTCCTGCTGGTGCCCATCGTGCTGCAAGCCTTCAGCACAAACCATGGAAATGAAATTGAAGGCTGGTGGGGTTGGCTGGTCGCTGTTGTGTTCCTGGGTCCGGAGATTATCGACCGACTGTGCGGAAAAGAAAGCGAATGGCAATACCTCTGGCGCCACCGCCACGACCCCGTGTGGCCGTACGGGCGTAAGCAAGATGAACCACCCTCAGGCGAACCTGGTGAGCGGCGATGAACCAGGCATCCTCGGGTCCGGGTTCCGGATTCCAAGACTCGAAACCAGGAACTCGAAACTCGGAACTGAAAAATAATTTGTAGGTTTTGGTAGAAATTTGTTGTATTAGTTTGTTTTAGGCTATTTGTTGCATGACGACCCTGGATCGCCACTCTTTCGAGAAAGGGACACACCCATGCGACACCGGTTCAGCTTCGCGACCCTCGCAATGCTCCTCTGCCTGACGGCCGTTCCCGCCTCCGCGACGACCATCCTCTACGTAGACGACGCAGCGCCCGGCCCCGTTCACGACGGCTCCACGTGGGGAACCGCCTTCACCACCATCCAGCCGGCCCTCGACATCGCGCCGGCCGGGTCGGAAGTGTGGGTGAGGGGCGGTCTATACTCCGTAAGCCTCGTCGTCACCCGGCCCGGCATCACCCTCCTCCAGAAGGAGCAGGACTACTCGGTGACGCTCTCCGCCGCCGATCCGCTCCTGCCGATCGTCAATATCGCCGCCACCGCGACAGGTTTCACGCTCGGCGGCTTCAACCTAACGGGGGCCGGGACGCGGGGCGCCATCCGATGTGACGCAACCGGCGTTGCCATCACCGGCTGCCGGATACTCAACAACGGCGTCGCCGGCGGCGATGCCGGAGGCATCTACTGCCGCGCCGGTTCCTCCGCAACGATCAGCCACTGCGAGATCGGCGGTAACAAAGCCCGGAACGGCGGCGGGATACTATGCCTCAACGCCACGACCAGCATCATCAACAACGTGATCAGGGACAATGCTGCGTCTTACACCGCCACGGGTAACGAGGGCACCGACGGCTTCAGCGTCGAGGGTGGCGGCGTAGCCGTCTTCGGCGGGACGGCCGTCATCCGCGACAACGAGATCCACCACAACACGGCAACGGTCACGGTGACGATGCCGATGGCGGGGATCATCTACTCGGCGGGTGGGGGCCTGGCGGTGGACGGGGCCAGCGCCACTGTGGTGAACAACACGGTGGCTTATAACACGTGCAGCCACAACAGGGAGAACCCGAACGGCTCGGCTTACGGAGGTGTGTTCTTCTACGGATCGGGTACGTTCGGCAACAACATCGTTGCGTTCAATACCGCGTTCGTCAACGGTTCGCCCTCGGGCTATGGCAGCGGGTACATCGTCCCCCGGTGGTGGACCTCGGACACCCTTACGTCTCACAACAACCTTTTCTGGGGAAACACGCCGGACGACAGCGCGCAGTGGACCGTTTCGGGCGGCAATTTCACGGGCGATCCAAAATTCGTCTCGGGCGGCGTGAGCCCGTACGACTATCGGCTGTCACTCGGATCCTCGGCGATCGATGCCGGCGACGACAGCTACGTGCTGCCGGGCGAGATCGACCAGCGCGGCAACCCCCGCCTCATCGGCCTGCATGTTGACTGCGGCGCGTATGAGTACCCGGAAGCCGTCGTTCAGCCCGTTCTACGCACCTATGTCCGCGCGGACGGCAGCGACGCGGCCGACGGCACAACCTGGGCGACCGCGAAGGCCACCCCCAACGCGGGCATCAGCGCGGTATCGCCGGGCGGCGAGGTTTGGGTTGCCCAGGGCGTGTACACCGGCAAGGTGTATTTCCGGACGAAGGTATCGCTTCTCGGCGGATTCGCTGTCGGCGATACGGACAAGTCGGCCCGCAACCCCGCCACCCGCACTACCGTGCTGGACGGCGGGCAGTCGTCGCCGGTTGTAACGATACCCGACACGGCCAGCCTGGTGACCGTGGACGGCTTCACTATCCGCAACGGCAAGATCGGCTGGGGGCAGAGCCCGTATGGCGCCGGCATCTACTGCCTCGGACAGAGCGCCGTCATCTCCAACAATATCATCAGCGGCAATGTCATTGACTTCGGGGAGGACAATCCGGAGGCGTACGGCGCCGGGGTGTACGTGCTGGGTGGATCGGTTGCTGTGCGGAACAACGTCTTCAGAGCGAATAGCATTCACCTTGTCCAGTGGATGACGTTCCCCCAGTTTGGCAATATCGTCATCACGCAAGGGGGGGCGTTGTATCTTCGCAACACAAGCGCCCAGGTGGTAGGTAACTTATTCGACTCGAACTACCTGAGGTCAGTCGCCGAAGGCGCGGCGGCCTCCCAGAAGGAAGCGCTGGGCGCCGCGATCTTCGCATCCGGCACTTGGGGGAGCATCACGAACAACACCATCGTGTCCAACACCGTAACGGATTCGATGAGCTTCTCGCACCCCGGGGCGCAGGGTGGCGCGGTTTACCTGGAATCGGTCGGTAGCTCACTGGTGTTCGGCAACAACCTGATCGTGCAGAACTCATCGGGTGTAATGGGCCTCACCGCCAACCCGCCGCTCTCGAACAACGACGTGTGGGGCAACGCCGGCGGTAACTACGGCCTGCCGGATCCCACCGGTACAGGCGGCAGCATCAGCGCGGATCCTCTATTCGTTGACTCTATACACGCCAACTATCGGTTGGCCGCCGGTTCGCCCGCGGTGAATACCGGGTCGAACGCCATCGCGTGGCCGGTGACGGACCTGGACGGCAAGCCCCGCATCATCGGCGGCACGATCGACATGGGCGCCTACGAACGTGGGCCAGCCACTGCCATCACCATGGGGGACGTTGCCTCCGCCCTTCGCATCGCCGCCGGCTTGGCAACCGCAACGGGCGCAGATATGGACCGCCTCGACACCGCGCCAACCCCACCCCGAACGATCGACGTGCTGGACGCCGTCATTCTGGCGCACGCATTCTAGTTTCGAGCGGACCATCACGCAGATATCAACCGAGGGGGATGTCGACAAGGACAGCCCCCTCGGTTGATTCCTCACCGCCTTGAGTTCACTCCTCAGGTTGAGGGGGTTCTCTCTGCGGCCATATTGATTCCAGGTCCCGTGCGCCGTGGACGAAGGCGAGTATACAGATGCGCTGCGGAGAGACCTGATAGATTAGCCGGTAGCGTTGGACAACGATTTCACGGATGTCGTTCAGCTCAACTTCCGGGACGATCCGCCCGCTCCCTGGGAATAGGCTCAGCCGCTCTACGGCGAAAAAGACTGCCGAAACGAGGGCGGCAGCGAACCGTGGAGAGTCACGCGCTATGAACGCCGCCGCTTCATCCACGTCGCCGAGCGCAACATCCGTCCACTCTATGCGTCTAGCCATCGGGAAAGTCGTCGCTCCGCGTCTTCGTGGCTCATAAGCCGTCCCTCCTGCACGTCGAGCAGGCCTCGCGCCACCTTCTGCCGGACATAGATGTGGTACTGGATATCCTCGTACGACACATCGTCTGGCAACTCCTCGAGCATGCGCGAAACCTCGAATTTGGCTGATCCCATCTCGTCCTCCTGTACTATTGTGCCATGGGGCGAGGGATACCGCCAACCAGGCTGGTCCGGCCTTAGGCAGATCGAGGTGTAAGCAGGGATACCGCGTGCCGGGTGGCGGGTGTCAGCACTTGAAACTCGACGCCCACTACCGGAAACCCGACACGGGGGCCGCATCCACATCGAATGCGGGCTGTTAGGTCGTGAGGTTTCGGGGTCTGCCACGTCAGACACCTATACTGACCGTGGCATAGTGTACAATCGCCGGGCGGAAGGGGTCTGATCACCGTGAAGTGGTTCTTGCTGGCGCTCGTAGTCTTCGTGGGTTTGAGTGTCATCCTGGAGATCCGCGCGGTCTATCGGAAGCCGACGAAGTACGAGGTGCTCTCGCTCGCGTACTGGGTCCTGATGCTCCTCTTGCTAGTGCCGTTGGTGCATGAGTTCCTCGGCCTTCACAGAGAGGCGGAGATCAACCGGCGCTATTTCCCACTGCTCCTTGTCTGGTTTTTTGGACAGGAGATTGTCAACAGGTTGTGTGGCCGAGAGGGCCTGTGGAGCGGAGTCTGGCGTAATCACAACGATCCGGTTTGGGCGTCCAAGCCGGAATCGGACGCCGCGAAGCCAGGGGCGCAAGGTCCGACGCCCCCGTCAGGAACCTAGCACGCTTCCTCTGTGCTCTAGGTGCCTCTGTGGTTCACAACCTCGGCGCTATCCACACGCCTCAACTGTGGCGTCCTCGACCGTCCAGACGGCGGCATCCTGCAGGAACGCGTGCGGGAAGCGGCGGGTGTGGGTGCTGGTGATGAACGACTGGCGGCCGGCCATCGCAAGGTCCACAAGGCGCCGCGCGCGGTCGTCATCGAGTTCGGCGAGGATCTCGTCCATCAGCACCACGCAGGGTTCGCCGGCCTCTTCCTCCATCAGGCGCAGTTCCGCCACGCGCAGGCTTAAGGCGACGCTGCGCTGCTGGCCGAGACTGCCGTAGGTTCGGGCATCCGCCTCGCCAAGCGTGAACGTGAGGTCGTCCCGGTGCGGGCCGGCCAGCGTGATGCCACGGACGTACTCGTCACTCCGGACGGCTATCAGCCGCTCCTGGAAATTGGCCTGGATTCCCTCCACCGTGCCACCGTCCAGCGGAACGTTCGGCCGGTATTCAACACACAGGCGTTCGGTGCCGTCCGTGAGGCTGCCGTGGACGTCGCGCGCGCGTTCGTTAAGATCGGCCACGAAACGGATGCGGCGGTCGATGACCCGGGCGCCGTAGGAGACGAGCTGTTCGTCCCACGCGGACAGCGAGTTGCCGCTATCGTGTCCGCCCCGCTGGCGAATGATCTTCAGCAATCGATTACGCTGTTCCAGAACACGGCGATACTGCGCCAGATGGAAGCAGTACTGCGGGCTCAACTGGCAAAGCGCCGTGTTGGTGAAGCGCCGCCGTCCCGACGGTTCGCCGCGGACCACCTCCACGTCGTCCGGCCAGAACCCGACGGTCTGAAGCTGACCCAGAAGGTCGACCGCGCGCGGGTGCTTGACCGTGTTGATGCGGACCGTCTTCACGAATGACGCGGGCGGCGCCGGCTGCTCCGGCGGAGTCAGGATGACATCCAGAGTGAGGTCGTTCGCATTTTCGCAGTGGACCTCCGTAGCGATGTGCATCGTATCTTCGCCGAAACGCATGAGTTCGGCGTCCCGGCCGGCGCGCGGGCTCCTGCTGGTTGACAGGATGGAAAGCGCTTCCAGGATGTTCGTCTTGCCCTGCGCGTTGCCGCCGATAAGGAGGTTTGCGCCGGGGGACGGGGCGAAATCCAGGGAGGCGTAGTTGCGGAAATTGGTGAGCCTCAGCCGAGTGACCTGCATACAGGCAGTTTAGCAGGGCGGGGGACGGGGTGTCGGGTATCGGGTGTGAGGTGGAAGGCCCTGGGGTCTGTTCGCTCAGCCCTCCACGCGGATCACGCTCTTCACGGCGTTGTCGGGGTCGGCGGCCTCGATGGCCCAGAGCGACCTGCGGAGGTCCGCGTCCGGGCAGGGATGCGTGATGAGCACCAGTTCGGCCAGGCCATCGGCCATTTCGTGCTGTGATACGCGGCCGATGCTGACGTCGTGATCTCCCAGTGCTCCGGCGATATTGCTGAGGCAGCGGGGGCGGTCACCCACCTGGAGACGCAGGTAATAACGGGACACCGTTTCGGCCACGGGGACAACGGCCGTGGGTGCGAAGCACAATTTGGGCGCGCTGGCGCTGGAACCGGCGCAGATGTTGCGCGCCACCTCCACGATGTCGCCCACCACGGAACTGCCGGTGGGCATGGAGCCGGCGCCGCGGCCGTAGAACATGACATTGCCGACACTGCTCCCGTTCACAAGGATCGCGTTGAACACGTCGTCCACATGGGCCAGCGGGTGGCTCTCGGGCAGCAGGGTCGGGCTGACCCGTATCTCCAGGCGGTCGTTGCTCCGCTTGGCCAAAGCCAGCAGCTTGATGCTGTAACCCAGTTCGCCGGCGTAATCGAAATCGCGCTCCGTGATCCGGGAGATGCCTTCGGGGTGCACCGCTTCAACGTCCACGTCCGCCTGCATCGCGATGGCGGCGAGGATACACATCTTATAGGCCGCGTCCCAGCCGTCCACGTCCGAAGTGGGGTCCGCTTCGGCGTATCCAAGCTTCTGCGCGTCCGCCAGAACCTTCGCGAACTCGCGCTTCTCCAGGGCCATGCGGGTGAGGATATAGTTCGTCGTGCCATTGACGATACCTTCAATACGGTCGATCCGGTTGCCGGAAAGGCTCGAGATGAGCGGCCTGATGATGGGGATGCCGCCCGCCACGGCGCCTTCGAAGTAAAAGTCCAGGTGCCGCTCGGACGCTTCCGTAAGGACCTCCACTCCGTGCTTCGCGAGGAGTTCCTTGTTTGCGGAGACGACGTGCTTGCCCTTGGCGAAGGCCTGCCGGATGTAGGTCTTGACCGGCTCAACGCCGCCGATGAGTTCGACGACGATGTCGATATCGGGATCGTTGATGACTTCGTAAGGGTCGCCGGTGAGCACGCCGCGGTCGATGGCGACGGCGCGCGGGAGGTCCGGATGCGCGACGGCGATCTTCTTAACGTTGAGGGTCGCGCCAACTCGCGCTTCGATGGCCGGCCGGTTGTCCGCCAATGTGCGGTAGGCCCCGGTGCCCACCGTGCCCATTCCGAGAAAGCCGATGTTGATCGCTGATTTCATGCTTCGGCCGATGCCCCGGTCTTCTCACAACGGTCTAATAACCACCAGGACGGTGCCGGCGTGCACGAGCTCGGCGTCCGCCGCGGGGATAGCGACGACTTCGCCGGCTATTTCGGCCGGCAGTTCGGACATCACCTTCATCGCCATGATGATGCCCACAGTCTGTCCAACCTCCACAATGTCCCCAACGTCCACAAACGGGGGCTCTCCGGGCGCGGGGGCGCGGTAGAACGTTCCGGTAGTGGGAGAAAGCAGCGGCGTGCCTTCCGGTTCGGGGGGGAGCGGAGGCGAAGCGGGAACGACAGGCGGGGCGAATTCTCCCGTGTCGTGCTCGGCTGTGAGAACGGGGGCCGGCGCGGCGGCCACGGTACGCGGCGCCGTTTCGAGCCGCACGGTAACCCCATCCTCGGTGAGGACGAGACGCGACAGGTTCCGCTTCTCCATCAGCGCGATGAGCGCGCGTATCTTCTCTACATTCGGCTTGGCCGTATCTTCCGCCATGGTACGCTTAGTTTAGACCCTGCGCACGCAGCGAGGGAAGCATCGCGGCAATCGGGCCATCGCGGGGGCACATCTCAATGCGGGCTCGCTTCGCCTTCCCGTCCGCCCCCGCTCACCAATCTCTGGACGCTGCGCCGCGCTTGAGGGGCGAACTGGCTGTCGGGAAACATGAGCACGAACGCCTGGTACCGGCTGCGGGCGTCGTCGTTCCTGTCAAGGCGCTCGCACAGCACTGCGGCGCGCAGGGCGGCGCTTTCCGCCTCCGGCCCCTCGTCCGCCGCGAGGCGGTCGTAAACCGCCAGGGCGACGATGGCGTGACCCGTCTCCTCCAACACGTGCGCGGCGCGCATCTCGAACGCCGGCCTGGGCGCTTCAAGCGCGGCGGCGCGCATCGCCAGATATGCGTCGGCCGCCTCCCGATTGCGCCCATGCTCGAGGTGGATTTCCATCGTCCGCGCGTAGGTTCGCGCCGCCTTTTCCGTTTCGCCAAGCTGCAAAAGCACCCCGGCGTAATCGCCGCGAGATGTCGCGTCATCCGGGTGATCCCGCAGGTATTCGGCGAGGCGCCGGGCCTTCTGGTCCAGCGATTTCTGGGTTACGGCGTCCTCGCGTCTGCCGGCCCTGTACATTCCGGTCATCACCGCAAGGCTCATCCCCGCCAGAAAGCCTCCGATATGCGCCCAATGGGCCACAGCGCCGCGCCCGGCGGCGATCTCCAGCCAGCCCAGAAGCACTTCGCTGGCAAGCCAGCCGCACAAGACCCAACTGACCGGAACGGCGAGCCTGGACAATCGGACGTTGTAGTACCGCACGGTGTAAACACCGAGAAGCGCCGAGATGCCACCGCTGGAGCCGAGGAGGGGTTGTGACGCTTCGGCCGGCATGAAGAGGTACACCATCGAAACGTGCAGTAACCCGGCGACCGCCGATCCAAGCACGAAATACGCCAGAAGCGCCGGGGTCCCCACTCCACGCTCCAACCGCGGGCCGATCAGGAGGAGAAACGCCATGTTGACGGCCCAATGCAGCACGTCCGCGTGGAAAAAGGCGTACGTGAGTGCGCTTCCGATGGAAACGTGACTGGGGGCGAGCAGCCAGAGCGATCCCCAATCGTAGGGCATCATCGCCTGGGCCGTCAGGACGGCGCCGGTGGTGAGAAACAAGGCCCCGATCCCGTAAGGAAAGCGCTGCCGCGCGCCGGACCCGTACCACCCGGTGGTACTGCCGAATGCGGTTGCTATACTTCGCCATGGTACCTTCGTCGTCACGCTCAAATCGTAGCAGTTCCGCGTTTCGAGTTACTAGCCCGCGCACGAGGGGGGAGGCGGAAGGTGGGAGACACAGGAGAGGAGGATCGAAGCAGGCAGGCACTTCGGCGCCCCCCCGAGACCCAGCCCCCGGCCCTGGAATCGTTCATTGCCGCCCTCCCCAAAGCGGAACTCCACCTCCATCTCGAAGGTACGGTTTCGCCCGAAACCTGGCTCCGCCTGCTGAAACGCCGTGAACCCGGCGCTTCGCTCACCGTGTCCGATCTACGCGACCGTATGCGCTTTCGGGATCTGCCGGCGTTTTTCGACGCCTGGATGTCGTTGATCCTCGCGCTCAGGGAACCCGAGGATTTCCGGCTCATCGCCTTGGAATGCGGCCGCCAGCTTGCGCGCCAGAACGTTCTCTACGCGGAACTCCATACCTCTGTCGCGGGCGCGGCGCAGGCCGGTCGCTTAAACCCGGACGAGGTGATCCCGGCGATTGCCGAAGGGCTGGACGAAGCGCGCCGCGAGGGTGGCCCCGAGTGGCGCATGATCGTTGACATCATACGCGACCTCGCCGCCGCCGGCGATGCCGGCATCGGCCTGGATATCGCGCTCCGCCACCGCCACAACGGCGTGGTGGCGGTCGGATTGGGCGGCTCCGAGCAACTGTACGACGCCGGAACCGCCGGAGAAGCATTTTCGACGGCGCTCGACGCCGGACTCCACGCAACCGCGCATGCCGGCGAAGGCGCCGGCCCCGAAAGCATCTGGGCGGCGCTCGGAATAGGCGCACAGAGGATAGGACACGCCGCCCGCGCCGTTGAGGATCCCGTCCTTGTGGAGCACCTCGCCGCCAACCGTATCCATCTCGAAATGTGCCCCTCAAGCAACGTCTGCACGGGCGCGGTGGGTTCGATGGGCGAGCACCCGTTGGCTCGCTTTCTGAGGGCAGGCATGGCGATCAGCCTGAACACGGATGACCCCGCCTTTTTCGGCGCGGATCTGAACACGGAATACGCCCGCGTGGCGGCCGCTTTCGATCTCACGCGCCTCGAACTGGTCAGGCTGGCACGCAACAGTTTCGAGGGCGCGTTTCTACCCGCGGCGGACAGGGCCCGCTACCTCAGCGCCCTGGATGCCGATTTGTAATCGAAATGCTACAATAGCGGCTAAGGAGGATTCACCATGCTCCGCAAGGGATTCACACTTATCGAGCTGCTGGTCGTCATCGCGATTATCGCGATCCTAGCCGCCATCCTCTTCCCGGTTTTCGCCCGGGCAAGGGAACGCGCCCAGCGTGCAACGTGCATTTCCAACCTCAACCAACTCGGCAAGGCTCTGATTATGTATGGCGACGACAATGACGGGCGTTTCCCCTATGCCGGGGACTACATCGACGTCATGCCGGGCGGAAGCCTGAGCAACCTTACCCCCAAAGTGCCATTCCTGCAGAATCAAAGCCCAGCCATCGCGGGGGTCAATTGGCGGCAGACCGTCGGCCCGATCGGACAGTACCTGAAGAGCGCAGACGTGTGGAAATGCCCCAGCGACAAAGGCCTGCGCAATATGACACCGCCCGGGAACCACAGCGTTTTCGCGCTCGCCAATTCCAGCTACACGTGGCACGTCCGGGTATCGTTCCGAGGCAGCCCTTATAAGTACAAACCCTACGATATGGCCAGCCTCAAACTGCCCAGCCGCGTGTTTCTGCTGAGCGACCAGGTTCCCGATCCCCTTTCAACGTTCGCGGAAGGCCCCGGCGTAACCCCCCCGCAGGTCGCTGGAACGTGGCACGGGTGGGATGGCAAGAACTGGACAAGCCGCCGCCTCAACACCGTCTTCGCGGACAGCCACGTGGCCTCTGTGAGCGGCAAGGACTGGTACCAGCCGCCCGAAATACCCGCAACATCGTATTGGTACGGGTGGGGTCTGTACGCAGACTACTTCGCCACCGGCAACCTCAACGGTTGAGCCCGCAACCCGGTGTGTAATCCGGCGCCCCGAGCCACTCGGAGACCGTAGGGAAGGATCGTTTGACGCGTCGAAAGGCGGCGGGCCTATACTCCTGTACGCTTGTTCAGGAGGCTTCCGTTGCCGATAACCCATTTTCTACCGCCATATACCCGTCGCGGGGTCCCGTTCGTCCTTTCGGGTCCGTCCGGCGTCGGCAAAGACGCCGTGCTTGAGGCGGTCGCGCGGCTCGATACCCCCCCGGGCACTAAGGTTCACCGCGCCGTAACGGCCACCACCCGCCCGCCCCGCCCGGGTGAAATCGATGGCGTGGACTACCATTTCTGGACGCACGCTCAATTCCGCCAGCACATCTTCGACGACGAAATGCTGGAGTGGGCCGAGGTCTACGGAAACCTGTACGGAATACCGCGGGCTTTCGTCGAGGTAGAGCTTACGGAGGGGCGCTCGGTGGTCATGAAGATTGATGTTCAGGGGGCAGCCTCCGTGCGGCGGGCGCTTCCGGATGCCGTTCTGATCTTTCTGGTCCCGCCAAGCATGCCGGAACTGCAGGCCAGATTGAACGGGCGCCTCACCGATTCCCAGGATGCCATTGACCGCCGCCTTGCCACCGCGCTGCACGAGATGCAGGCGCTACCGGATTACGACTACGTTGTGATCAACGATTCACTGGATGAAGCCGCGGCGGAAGTGCGCGCTATTTTCCAGGCGGAGCAGATGCGCGTGCGCAACCTTCGTATCTCCCCACCATGAGTCCGTTGGGTACTGGCTCGCCCGCCTGCTTCTCGGGCGGGTTGGCCCCGTTGAAAGGAATCCCCTTGCACTTTGCACTCCCGGCAATCGCCATCCTCGCGCTGACCGCCACGGCCGCCTGCGCCGCGCCAACAACCCTCCACTTTCCCAGCGGGGCCAAGGTCCTCACCGTGATGCGTTGGGCTGCGGACGGACCGGGCCGGCATCCGGTGGTGATCCTGCTCTATGGAAGCGCCGGACCGGACCTGATCCTCAGCGACCCTCAATACCGACGTTACCCCGAGATGCTGTCTCGGGCCGGCTTCACGGTGTTCATGCCGTACTATTTCGACCGGACCGGCACGAAACCGCACCAGGATTACTCGCCCGAGCAGTTCGCGATTTGGGTTCAGACCGTTCGCGACACCGTGAAGTGGACCGCGGCGCGGAATGATGTCCAGCCGAATCGCATCGCGTTGGCCGGCCTCTCGCTAGGCGCCTTTCTGGGGCTGGCGGTCGGAACCGAGGAACCCCGCCTGGCCGCGCTGGCCGAATGCTACGGCGGCATGCCCGATGCCTATCGGGACCGCGTGAAGACAATGCCACCGACGCTTATCCTTCACGGGCAGAAAGACGTGCTGGTTGGTGTGGAGGAGGCGCACAAACTGGAGCGTCTCTTCTCGGAGCGGAAGGTGGCCTTCGAGACCCACATCTATCCGGAACAGAATCACGGTTTCATGGACGGCGATGGCGAGGACTCCGCGCGGCGCATGATCGCGTTCTTCCGGGAACGGATGAAGCTCCACCCGCCCGATTGAGCCGGCATCAGCCAAAACGGAGGGCCGCCCTTCCTTGGGCGGCCCTCCGTTTTGGCTGCGAACCAGGGGAGAGAGAACTCACTTGCGACGGCGACAGAAACCAAGAAATGGAAGGGCCGTTGTGCCCAGTAAGGCCATTGAACCGGACTCCGGGACGGGCGGCGGACCGGTTACGCTCCGCTCGTCCTGGCCCACGGATTGAAACCAGGTCGCCGTGCCGGTCTGGCCTTCGGAAAGTGCCGTATAATGTTCAGTCCCGGTCAATCCCGCGGCGAGGGCGGAATGAATGCACTCGATGCGGCCGCGCCGGCTGAGGCCGGCGCCGGGCAGACGCGTCGCGAAGACGTCACGTGCCTGACCGGGCGAGGTAGAACGGTTCAGGTATACGCAAAGAGCGTTGAACGCGCTCATGTTATCGGCGGGCGCACCGTTAAGGGTGCCGTTGAAAATGCCTTCGAAAGTGCGGGAACCGGAGTGCCCCGGGAAGTTGATGGTAACGTTCGGGCCGATTTGGTTGTTGTTATAAGTTAGTTGGGAGGCGTCCGCGGCGATGGTTGTTGCCGCAAAGGTGAGAGACAGCATGTATCCGATTATGCGCTTCATTTTCGGGGCGACCTCCAGAGATCCCGATTTTCAGGAATTCGTTGCCAGGGAGTGGCGTCTGGATTGTCTTCTGGCAGGTAGCTTGCCATAAGCGAGCAGCCATTACACGGGAAAAGCGCACGGCATCAGCCCTGGAGCGTCAATTGCTACTAACGGCGGGCGCAGGTTACATCCTCCGCCCGTCCGGTTTCAGGCTTCTCCATGAGGGGTGGCCGGAGGCCCGTTGCGGCCGGTGAATGACGCCGCCTGCGACGTGGGACTTACACGCTTTACGTCCGACACGCCGATCTGCAAAGCAAAGGCGCCGATTGTCACTTTGGCGGACACGCCGGGACGGTTGCCTGCAGTACCGGATCGCGTTCGCCGATGCTATGGAAGGCGCTTCGGGAACCAGACGGCTCCCTTGGAGCGTCAACAACATGACGCACCGAGCGCCATTCTCTTGGTGATTTCACAGCGTCAATCGGGTAGACATTAATCGGAGAGCCGCGCCGAAATCCCGAACAAGCCCGCTCCCCGGAACAGAAGGAACCGCAGTGGCAGCCGACCGGAAAAAGGAAGACAAGGAATTCGGACCCGCGGAAATCGAGGCCCTGATACTAAAGGGCCGCGATAAAGGCAATCTCACGTTCGATGAACTGAACGAGGCGATTGCCGGCTATTCGCTCGATCCGGACCAGATTGAGGACATTCTTCAGACTCTCTCCGACGAGAGTATCCCGGTTCTGCGCCGCGTCCTTCCCGGCAAGGCCCCCGAAGACGACGCCAGCGACGACGCGCGCGCCGCGGAATCGGCGATCGCCGCGCTGGATAAGGTCCCCGTGGATGATCCGGTGCGTATGTGGCTGAAGGAAGCCGCCAAAGGCCGTCTCTTGACCCACGCGGAAGAGATCGACCTGGCCCGCCACATCGAAGCGGGCGATCCCGAAGCCAAGGCCCGTCTGGTGGAGTCCAACCTTCGCCTCGTCATCAGTGTCGCCAAGAAATACATCGGGCGCGGGCTGAGCCTCAGCGACCTCATCCAGGAAGGCAACGTTGGCCTCATCCGGGCGGCCGAGAAATACGACCACCGAAAGGGGCACCGCTTTAGCACGTATGCCACGTGGTGGATCCGGCAGGCGATCACGCGCGGCCTGGCCGATCAGGCGCGCACCATCCGCGTGCCCGTCCACATGGTGGAAACCCTGAACCGGATCGCCAAGGCCACCGCAACGCTCAGCCAGCACCTGGGACGCGAGCCCAGCCTGGAAGAGCTGGGGCAGATGGTCAGCCTTTCACCGGAGCGCGTTGGCGAAATCATGAAGATGGCGCCGGAGCCGTTGAGCCTCGAAACGCCGATCGGCGAGGAAGAGGAGACGCAGTTGGCGGATATGGTGGAGGATACCACCCGCGAATCGCCCATTGAGGCGGCCGAGGGAGTCCTCCTCCGCGAACAGATCCAGCGTGAACTCAACGGTCTTTCCGAACGCGAACGCGCCGTGCTGCGCCTGCGCTTCGGCTTCGACGACGGCTACCCCCGCACACTTGAGGAAGTGGGACGCGTGCTCAAACTGACGCGGGAGCGCATCCGGCAGATAGAGAACAAGGCGCTGAAAAAGCTGCGGCACCCCAGCCGGCGTCGCCGGCTGTCCGGCTACATCGAAGTATAGGTTAACGGCGCAGGCGCGAACGTACGTTCAGAGCACGTGCCGAGCAAGCAGACTCTCGCGGGTTTTGGGCGCCCAAACCCCGAAAATCGCCCGAAATACCGACTCCCGGGGGATTGACAGGCACTACAACCCCATGATACGATTGCCCAGTGGCTGAGAGGACGTTGTCTTTAACAGCCCTCGGGGCACGGGAGGCCCAGCTCCCGTGCCCCACCCCTTTTTATGGCAGAGCATCTGCCGCCGGCCTGGCCTGGCCCGACAGCACGTCTTTCATCACAGCCGGAACGTTGGTGATGATGCTGTCCACGCCAAGCGCGATCAACCGGCGCATCTCCGCCGGGTCGTCCACCGTCCAGACGTTTACTTCAAGTCCCTTGCCCTTCGCGAAGGCCATGAAATCGCGTGTCACCGTGGGATACATCGGGTGAAGCGCCGTGATGCCATTCGGGAGCGTATCCGGGGTTTTACCACTGTACAGAAATCCCGTAGCGATCGCCGGGTTCTTCAGATGCACACGCTCCAGCGCGGGCCCGTTGAACGACGAGACGATGACGCTCTTTTCCAGGCCGTACCGCTCGATCATCGCTACAACAGTGTCCGCCAGCTTGTTGACATCCTTTACGACGGCCTTGATCTCGATGTTGATGTACGGCCGGTTCTTCATCCGGAACACATCCTCCAGAGCCGGCATATGTTCGCCTTTGAACCTGGCGTCCTTCCATGAACCGGCGTCCAGTTTCCTGATCCGGGCATACGTCATCGATTCTATCGCGCCCTTGCCGTTGGTGGTCCGGTCCACCGTCCCGTCGTGACACACGACGGGGACGCCGTCCGAGGTCAGCGAGGTGTCCAGTTCGACAGCCTCGGCGCCGAGTTCCACGGCAAGCTTGAACGCCGCGAGCGTGTTTTCCGGAGCGGCGGAGGAGGCGCCCCTGTGGGCGCAGATGTATGGTTTGTACATTTTGGTGGTTGCACGCTGCGGGGCCGCGAAGGCCGCGCCGGCGTAGATCATGGCCGATGCGATGATTATCCTCTGCATGTGATCGCGTTCCTTTCCGCGGCGCCTGTGTCCGCGAATGCAGGCAGTTTCGACGTTCCACTCAGGCGGCGAAGCGGACGCGCGATTTCCTCATTGTGGGCACGGAGAAACGACGAAAGACCGCATGTTTCAAGCCGTGGAGGCCGTGAAATTGCCGTTACCGAGCCGGCCGCTTAAGATTCCCGGCATCTCACGCCGATACCTATGCTGAAGCAGGCGCCCCCTTGCGTGTTTGCCTGCCATGGTGTACAATCGGGCACATAGCAAACATGCTCGAGGGAGGCTGTGTATGAAGCGTATAGTCGCCGTCTGCCTGGTCGGATCCATGGTTCTCGCGCCGGCCGGCGCGAGCGTTCCCAGCGGTATTCCTCTCCAGGGCCGCCTTACGGATATAACCGGGAGGGCCGTGCCTGACGGACCGTACAATGTGCGGCTCTCGCTCTACAACGGGCCGGCGGAACCCCAGAACGCGACGGACACCGTCAGCTTCTCCGGCGATACCATCACGCTCAGCCACCGGCCGGTTGTCGTCAACTCCGAGACGGTAACGAAATCGGACAACTCGATCACCTACACCCGGAACATCGCGTATACGATGGATTACGCGAATGGCAGGATCACCCGCACCAGCGCGACCACCATTCCGGACGGGACCGCGGTGACCGTTTCTTATCAGTGGACGCCCACCGCCTCCACGTCCGCAACACAGACCGTTCAAGCCGTTTCCGGCGTCTTCGCCACGACCATGGCCCTGGAGCCGTACAACCTGACCGGCGCCGACTGGGTTCAGGTGGAAGTGGACCGCGGCGGCGCGTGGGAGGTGCTCCTTCCGCGCATCCGCCTCGCTTCGGTCCCGTATTCCCTGAGGACTTCATCCCTGGACGGGGCAAGCGGAGGGAACGTACTCGGCTCTCTCAACGTGGACGGCGGCGTAAGCGCCACCAGCACGGTATATGGCGTAGGCAGCAGCCGCACGATCCTGAACCGTTCGATTACGTTCCCCGGCCTGCAGGGCAACGGAGTGACGGGGCTTGGCGGGGAGGCGCCGGGAATACTGGCCGTCGGCGCGAATAGCGGAAGCGGAACGGCATTGGTGGCGCAGGGCGGCGTGAAAACGACCGGCAGCGTGTCGGTTGGCGGCGACACCAACGTCACCGGCCAGGTGAAATCCGCGGGCATCCAGACTGGCGTAATCGTCGCCACCGGGCTGACCACGAACGGTTACCTCCCAACCGTACAGGCCATCCACACGGACAAGGACGTGGCGACGGGCAACATCTACGCGCAGGGAGAGATAGCCGTCACACGCGGCATGGCAGGCGCTTCTTTGAGGGTGGGGACCGCCGAAGTTATCCAGGGCCTCACGGCGGCAAGCGCGAACGTGACCGGAACCGCCACGGCCGGCGCGTTAACCGCCGGCAGCGCGACCGTGACCGGCAACCTGGCTGCCGATACCGCCAGTATCACCGGTTCGGCCGCCGTCAATACCCTGAACGCCTCCAATGCGGTGAATTCCTACTACGTGATGGGGTCCGAGGGATATTTCGGCTATGTGCACTCCAACACGTTTTCCGGATTCGGCGCGCTGCAACCGGATTTCAGTTCAGTGGGTTCGGTCTGGCAGGAGGCGGGCCACTACACGCAGTTCTTCACGCTGCCGGCAGCGATACAATTCCCGTCGGAACTGCTGGTAGACGTGATGGAGTACAGTGACTCGTCGGGCGTGCGAACCTACTGGTCACCGCAGCACCTGACATGGAACACTACCGTCACCAACGGCCTGGCGGTGTCGCTATCGAAAACCAACCCCGGCTCCGGGGTCATCACATATCGCATACGGGCGTGGATGCTCCGTTAGGGACACGGCAGGAGCATCAAGCGCGGGCGCGCCACCAGTTGAGCGTGTCTTCGAGCGTCCGTTCCAAGGGTATGCCGGGCCGCCACCCTGTGGCGGCGCGAAGCCTGGAGGAATCGCCGGTGCTGCAAGGGTTGTCCGAAGGGCGCAGGCGCTCCGGATCGGTTTCAACGCGGATTTCCGCGGTGGAGAAGCCCAGAAGCAGGTCCAGAATCCGCCTGACGGTGCATGGCCAGCCGCTGGAAACATTGAACACGCGTCCCGCCTCCGGCGGCAGGAGAGCGAGCGCCATATACGCCCGGACGACATCGCGCACGTCCATCATTTCGCGCAGTGCGTCCAGGTTGCCGACGCGGAGGACCGGCTCGCGCTTCCCGGCCTCGATCTCCGCGATCTGCTGCGCGAAGGCGGGCGCCACAAATCCCGGCCCCTGGCCGGGACCGGTGTGGTTGAACGAGCGCGCGATGACTACGTCGGCGTCGGCGAATTCCGTGTTGGCCATGCGTTCCATCGCGGCCTTGCTGGCCGCGTAGTCACCGATGGGGTCCAGCGGATCCGACTCGACGGCGGGGCGTTCCGGCGAGGTGCGCCCGTATACATAGCCGGTGCTGGCGAGCAGGACCCTCCGGCCTTCGGCGGCCCGCAAAACATTGCGGGTGCCGTCCACGTTAGCCTGCCATGCTTCGGCCCCGGCCGCCCCCGAGGAAATGGCGGCGAGGTGCACGATGTGGGTCGCGCCTTCAAAGCCCTTGCGAAGGGCTGTGGGGTCCATCAGATCGGCGATCGCGACGTCGGGCGTGGAAAGCGCGACGGCACGGTCGCGCTCGGCCTCATTCAACACCGTTCCGCAAACCGCTATCCCGGCGTCGCGTAACGCGGCGGCCAGGTGCCCGCCGACGAAGCCGGCGAGGCCCGTGATAGCGATGCGAGGGGGTTTCACGTTTGGATCGGGGTTACCCGCGGGCGTAGGCAAGGGGCTATCCTTTTCCCCCGGCGCCATCGGTGAGGCGCTTGAGATCGGCCTCGACCATCATCGCCACGAGTTCCTCGAAGCTCACCTCCGGCTTCCAGCCAAGCTTGCTGTGCGCCTTCGCCGGATCGCCAATCAGCAGGTCCACTTCCGCCGGACGGATGAAGGCCGGGTCCACCACCACGTGATCCTGCCACGTGAGTCCGAGGTGCTTGAACGCCGTTTCCACCAGGTATTCCACGCTGTGAGTTTGCCCGGTCGCCACCACGTAGTCATCGGGCTTGTCCTGCTGGAGCATCAGCCACATGGCCTTCACGTAGTCGCCGGCATAGCCCCAGTCCCGCTTCGCGTCCAGGTTGCCCATGCGCACTTCTCCGGCCAGGCCGAGTTTGATGCGGGCGGCTCCATCGGTGACTTTTCGCGTTACAAACTCGAGGCCGCGGCGCGGTGATTCGTGATTGAACAGGATGCCGCTGCACGCGAACAGGTTGTAACTCTCACGGTAATTGACGGTGATAAAATGGCCGTAGACTTTGGCCACTCCATACGGGCTGCGCGGGTAGAACGGCGTGTGCTCGTTCTGAGGCACCTCTCGGACCTTGCCGAACATCTCGCTGGAACTCGCCTGATAGAATTTGATCTTGCGGTCGTTGTAGCGCACCGCCTCCAGAAGCCGGGTGACGCCCATCGCGGTAAACTCGCCGGTGAGCACTGGTTGAACCCAGCTGGTTGGCACGAATGACTGTGCGGCGAGGTTGTACACTTCGGCGGGCTGCGATTTCTGCAGCGCCTCCACCAGCGAGAACTCATCAAGCAGGTCCGCCTGCAGAAGGGTAATCCTGTCCCGAAGGTGCTCGATGCGCTCGAAGCTCTCGGTGCTGGAGCGCCGGACCATCCCGAATACCGTGTAGCCTTTCTCCAGCAGCAGTTCCGCGAGATACGAACCGTCCTGCCCCGTAATACCTGTAATCAATGCGTTTGGCATAATGCTCCTTGTAGGGGTGAGAGATGAGGGTCGAAGGCTGAGATGATCGGCTCTCAGCCCTCTCCCGTCAGCCCTTAAATCTGTTTCTTGGAGGAAAGCCCGCGGCGAAACTCGCCTACCCTGCGGACGGCGCCGGCGCCTACAATCGACGCCGCATCCGCGGCCGTATCCGAAAGCGCCGCGCGAAACTTCAGCGAATCGACCGTGGAATAGTGGGTTGAGCCATAAATCCGCTCCGGCGTAAGCCAGGTCTGCATCGCCCTGGCATCCGCGCCGCCAAGCTGCCGCAGTTCCTCCTCATCGACTTTAGCACCCAGCAATGTCGATGCCAGCCAGACGCCGGCGAACACGGCCCGGCGAGCCCGAGAACGGTGCGCCGTCTCGGCGAATCCGCCCGGCACCATCGGGAGGAGGCCGGCGATGTCACGCAGCCATATCAATTGCGAGAACGCGTGCGGCACCGCGTGCGCGCACAGGAAAGCCATGTTGTCCGCCGGGCTCAGTGCTCTCGCCGGAACCCCCTCGAACGGATACTCCTCCGACCGCTCCCAGAACTCGTCCACCGGGAACCAGTGGTGGCGCGTCGGGCGGTTCAAATCCGTGTGCAGTTCGATGGTCACATCGTGAACGCCCGATTTGTCCAAACGTATCTCACGATCCGCGGCGAGGCCGAACGCGGCTTTCCTGGCATCCGGCACATACCCGGCATCGCGCAATGCGTGTACCGCCTGGGACGCATCCTGTGGCTGCACGAGGAGGTCGAGATCGCTGAGCGGACGCAGCGCCAGATTGTGGTAAACGGCGTCCATCAGTTGCGCGCCCTTCAGGAGAATGACCGGCACGTTGGCCGCAGCGAGAGCGGCCAGCGCGATCTTCAACTCGGCGGCGAACTGCAGGTTTCGATGAAGCGTCGCCATCGCCGCGGCTTTGAAGGCTTCGGCGGAATCGGCCGACAGGTCCAACCGCTTCGCGTTCTCATGCACAAGCGACGCCACGCGGTGGAACACCGCGAGGCGAAGCAGCAGATGATGGTCGGGGAGGCCTGGCGGCAGGGCAGGAGGCTCCTCGCCCAGGTAGCACGAAGAGATGAGAACGCTCACCTCGATTTTAAGCGGCGTTGGCATATCGGGTCTCCCACAATTCTCAGCCGGCCAGGATTTCCTTCTCAAAGGCGAACAGGGCTGGAAGGCCGCCCGTGTGCCAGAAGACGACGCCCGCCGAGTTCGCAAACCGGCCTTCCTCCGCCAGCCCGATAAGGCCGGACATGGCTTTTCCGGTGTAAACTGGATCCAGGAGCAGTCCTTCCGTACGCGCGGCCAGCCGCATCGCCGCCAGCCCCTTTTCGGACGGAACTCCGTAGCCCGGCCCAACGTACTGGTCGGAAACGTCGTAATCGGCGCCGCTGACGCGGGTCTCCACCTCGATCAAGTCGGCGATCTCGTTGGCCATGTCCGCGATGAGCGTTCCGAGGCGGTCCAGGGACCGGCTGACGCTTACGCCCTGGACTCGCACTTTGGGCGCGAACATCTTGAGGCCCAGAAGCAGCCCGGCAGACGTACCAGCGCTTCCAACGGCCAGCACGGCGGTATCGATGTCCAGACCAGCCGCCTGTTCCGCGAACTCCCGCGACGCATTGAGATAGCCCAACTCACCCATCGGGACGCTGCCGCCCACGGGGATAGCGTACGGCTTTTTGCCCGAGGCCCGGAGGCGTTCCATCTCGCGATCGACGCCGGCATGCATCTCCTTGAGGTTCGCCTCCCCCAAGAAGACCAGTTCCGCGCCCAACACCTCATCCAGGATGAGGTTGCCCGCGCGATTTCCGGGATCCGGGTCGCCGAACACCAGCGTGCAGCCGAGACCGCATTTGTTTGCCGCGGCGGCGGTCATGCGGGCGTGATTGCTCTGGCGTCCGCCGGTGGTCACCAGGTGGTCGCATCCCTTCGCCATGGCGTCTGCGACAAGGTATTCGAGTTTCCGGGCTTTGTTGCCGCCGCCGGCGAGCCCGGTGAGATCATCGCGTTTCACCCAGAGGTTTCTGACCCCGATGGCCTCGCCAAGGCGCTTGAGGGATTCCAGCGGCGTCGGAGCGCAGGCGAATGAGATACGCGGGAAGGAGTAGAGCTTGCCTGTATCAACAGCGTTCATACGTGTATCTTTCGTAAGTCGTGGCGGGCCGGCGCATCGCGCGCGGCCTATCGATCCCTGAGTTTTGAATGCTCCAGCGCGAGGCAGCGATCCTGGACCACAAACAGCCCGGCCGCTTGCGCCCGCGAGGCCGCTTCCTCATGGCGAATGCTCTGCTGGAGCCACAAAGCGGTCGCCCCTATGGCGATCGCTTCTTCCGCAATCTGCGGCACAAACTCCGCGCGCCGGAAGACATCCACAATGTCCACATGGCCCGCGATGTCCGTCAGCGACGCGACCGCCGGGATGCCTTTCCACTCCGAAATGCCCGGGTTGACGGGGATGATCCGGAAACCGGCATCTTGAAGGTAAGCGGCCACGCCATAGGATGACCTCTCCGGGTTATCGGAGAGGCCAACCACGGCAATCGTCTCCGCGGTCTTTATGAGCGTTGAGATGTCCATCCGTGTTCGATTGCCGGTACCGGATTTCCCGGCTCAGCAATGCCGGATCCCCGGCCCGTGGGGTTACGCGTGCCTGAACGACCGCTTCGCGTCCGGGTCCGCGGACATTTCCTTGCGCGATTCCTCGTCGCGGATGAAATCCTCCAGCATGCCGAGACGCGTTTCCAGCAGTTCCACACGCATCAATAGATCATCGACCTGTTCCTTCATGGTATCACTATCGGGCATCGTATTCACTCCTTGGACGGTTGCACATCAGTGAGGGTGGCTTGATCCCCTGCGAAAGCCCTTACGCTATTCTACGCTGCATGCGTATCATGCGGCGACCTTCGCGGCAATTCGCACCGCCACTGTGTATACTTGCGCTATCGCCCCGGTGTTCCGTTGCCATGTGGCGGCGCCCCTCCAAATCCCGGCCCCGCGCTCAAATCCTGGAAGGTCTCCGAGAGACGACTGACAAAACAAAGGACGGGGGGCCCGTCTGGGTCCCCCGTCGGTTTCGTTGCACTTTCCTCCGAGATGGACTATGCGCCGTCTGAACGGACGCGAACGATCTTCACATCGGGATGCTCATTGCATACCTTGCGCTGGGCGCCTTCGTCATTGCCTGCGCGAACCCGCAACGTCTGCTCTACGTTCTTCTCCGTCAGTACCGTCACAAGCCAGTTGTGCTTCATTCGGCATCTCCTTGAGGCTGAAGGGAGTAGCGACCAAGGGGGCGTAACCCCGATATCTTATCGACTCATCCATAGAACACTTTGATCTCCGGACGCGTTCTTCCCCCCTTTCTGTATTCTGCAATCGACCGCCCTCCGGAAGCTACCGGACAGGCGACACCCGCACAGATCAGCCTGTAGTCGCAGCGCTTTCCCCCTGCAGTAGGGCCGTCCCTGAACCCACGGACCCGGAGTTTCTACGCCTATGGTTGCTCGGTTGGCACAACCTGTGCACGCTCACATATTGCCGTGCTATCGGTGTCCCGGATCATCAGCCTCGGGTGGCGAACTCGCCTTCCGTTCGACGAAGTGCAGCCAGGGACTCTGGGCATCCCCGGCGCCTTCTGGCGGCCGGCGAATTCCTGGTCGGTTGTCCTGATCCGATTGTCACGACTACCGGCACCAGACATCTTCAGCGACGGGCCGATCGCGCCCGAATTTGAAAGGGAAGCCAATGCGCAAATACATCATCTTGTTGGGTGCCGCGGCGCTGTTCGCCGCGCCCCGCGCGGCCCACGCCTACGTGGCGGTTCTGAACGAAACGATCGTCCGGAACGCAGATACCGACCAGAGTGGCACCGCCACAGTCGGCGATCTCTTCACTATCTCCAATGCCAGTTTCAGCGGCTACACCCCATGCCAGGGCGATCCGGTCATCGGGTTCAACAACGGCCCGAACGATCTTGGGCGCTACCTTCTCAACGTCGACGGCGTCGTCGCCTCCGTATCGCCGGATCCGCTCGTCGGGCCCAACGTACATTACGGCGGCTCTTATTTTCTGTACTATGATCAGGACGGTTCCGGCGCGTTCAGCGTTCCCGACTATCGAATCTCCTCGGGCACCATCAGCATCGACGCCCTTTTCGACACCGGCACTGGCGCGGCCACGCTCAACGGAACGCTGGACCAGATCCTCGGCCCGGAAATAACCCCGCCTTTCGCCAACCTCGGCCCTCAGGTTATTGTTTCCGGGACCTACATCCCTAACGTTGACGGCCCGCAGATTGGGAAAATCATCAACGGCACGCTCACCCGCGCCTGCCCGGTTCCCGAACCAGGCAGTCTCGTCTTCCTGGCCGGCGGTTTGCTGCCCCTCTTGGGACTGCGCCGCCGAAAATGATCTCTAGGGAGTGAACGCAGAGAGGGCTGCCCGCGAGGGCGGCCCTTTTTGTCAACGCCTGCCCGCTCATGTGACACTGCGCGTCCATGTTGCGTCCGCCGGAAGGTGAAGGCCGAAGGAGCGGGTGGCTGCAAGCGACTTCGATCTTTGTGCTCACACACGCAAGGCCGCTGGTTGTATGGAGCATGCTCCAATAGTTGCGGCGCCACCGGGATTTGGCGTGATTTGTGCAAGCCATGGGACATGCGAGGATTGTACGTGTTCCGCTAGCCGCGTGCAAACCCAGCACTGTCTCTTCGCGCGCTGATTACTTGTAAGGAAGGTGACAAAATGCGCAAGTACTTGCTTCTCCTTGTGGCTGCGGCATTCATTGCAGCCCCCAGGGCGGCTCACGCCGGCTATACGGCCGTTACTGGCGTGGATGCCGTCCTCACGCCCGACACCAATGGCAACCATATGGCGGACGTCGGCGAGACGTTCGACACGACACCCATGCCCGTTCGCGGCGGCACGTCCGGCACTTTCACAGCCTTCGCGCCGGATGGCCCGACTGATCCTCAGATCAACAATGCTGACCTTGGCCTCTATGGCTACAGCCTGATGGGCGCGGTGACCGCCGTAAACGGCACCCAGGTAACCTACAAGGGCAACTATAAGATTCAGTATTTTGATCCGAGCTCGGCGGTATTTGATGTTTCCACGGGTACATTCAGCATCGACGCCCTGTTTGACGCCAATGGCGGCGCGGCGTTGAGCGGCCTGCTCACCCAGGTCGCCGGCCCGAGCAACCCGGCCTTTGCAGACCTGAGCGAGGGCGGCCAGCTGGTGTCCTACACAGGCACATACACCCCCGTGGTCTTCGGCCGCGATGGCGTTATCAAGGGCACGCTCCGCCTGCCGGCGGGAACCGCCCCGATCCCCGAGCCCAGTAGCCTGGCGTTCCTCGCCACCGGCCTGCTGCCGTTGCTTGGCATCCGCCGCCGCAAATAAGCGTCGGCGCGTGGTGAGTACGAAACAACCGGGGCGAGACCACAAAGGTCTCGCCCCGGTTTTGTTTCGCGTATTCCTGGAGCACATCACTCGAATGCGCTGTCCTGAACCGCTTTGCACCACGTCACATAGAACCGGTGGGGCCCTGTATTCAGCGAGGCGCCGAACTGCTCCATGATCGCCCGCCCGTATCCACCTTCACCGCACGGCTTTCGGCTGTAGCGGCGGAATTGGCCGCGCCGTTCGTTGCGCACCTCAAACCCCGCGCTGTGGAGCATCAACTCCGCGTGCGATGGCCCGCCGTGTTCACGCACGTTCGCCATCGCCTCGCTGAAGACGGCCGCCGCCTCGGATCCCATATGGTTCTCAATCAGCCGGCGCACCCGCCGCACAACATGCGGACATTCCGGATCGACTGTCATTCTTGCCATCGCGACCTCCCGTTCGCGGCCGGTGTCCGATGTTTCCCGGCTCGCTCCACCCAGATTGACGTACCCGGCTGGAGGGTCGTTCTCATACAGAGAGTGGATCAGCGCTCATAGCGGCGCAGACTTCAATCCGGAGTCGTCTGAACAACGAACCTGGAGGCCGAGAGGTTCCATTTCGGGAATGTGACCCGGCGCGGACGCGATAGACGGGGCTATAGCATCTTTCGGAAGACGTGGCTGGTTCGATCGTATCCCATTCTGCCTTCATAGAAGCGATGGGCCTCGATGCGCTGGACGCCGGACGAAAGGGCGATCCTCTCGCATCCTTCGCGGCGCGCGAACTCCTCAATCCACTCCAGCAATGCCTGGCCGTGACCTTCGGAACGCCGGTCGGCGCGCGTGACGAGGTCGTACACCCAGACGTGACGCAGGTCGTAGAGATTGGTTGTCACCGCGATTCCGGCGACAGCGACGACTTCGCCGGCGTCCACCCGCGCGAATAGGCGATATCCATCCGGGCGCATGCGTTCCACGAGATCGAGGAAGGTTGCCTCGTCAAGATGCGACCGGAGCTCACGCATGACCGGCCAACACCGCCGTAGATCCGATTCAGAGATAAGTTCGACGATCTCACTCATGGCGGTTCCTCGCTATGGCGGCCGCCATCTCGTCGGCGTGTTGGGATCCCAGCAGCAGCCTTTCGCCGCTCACGAGTTCCAGCTGCACGCCGCGATTACCGCTGACGTTGTACGCCTTTCCGTTTCGCCCGAATCGCACGCCCCAGCCCCCATATTCCGCGATGGGACTATAGCGGCGGGCCGCGCATGCCCGGATTTCGGAATAGGGGATCACCCGGCCGCGAATAAACGGGAAGAAACGGACAAACAGCGCGTCATCGCGGACTTCCACACGAAGGTAGGCGGCCAGCAACAGCCAGATGACAGCTCCCAGCACCAAAAAAACGGCGATCGACGTCCAAATGAATGCGCGGTCGGAAGCGGGGTTAATGTCGAAAGTATGGCGCCAGACCAGTTGACGATAAAGGCCGGACCCGAACGGACCGATCTCGACGACCACCAGAATCACCATCATCAGCCACAGCCACGGCTGGCGGAAGCGTTGAGTTTCCTCGAAGATCATCATGCCTCCCATTACGTCGATTGATGCGCCGCGGCCCGGTCGGCGGGCAACATCGGGTGCGCGCGATGCGCGTTGGCATGAATCCCTACGCCGGGGACCGGTTTCAGTCCGGGCGATCGTCACGCGGGAAATCACCCTGCTTCGGCTTCCATTTGGGATTGAGCCGGACGAGGGGGGTGATCTTCGGCTCGAGCGGTCGCCGCCCGGATTTCCTGGCGTCCTCCGCGGCGTCGCACATGCCGCACCCGGGGCATTGGCCCGCGCGGTCGGGGTGAATGAACCCCTCGACCTCGCGCCAGAGGTGCCGCAAGACCAGAAAGGCCGCCGCTCCCACTACCAACCAGGTTATGATCTGTTGAGCCATACCGGTTTATCCGTATCCCAGGGCCCTGCCTATATGGACGACGAGGAAGGTGCCGATCCAGGCGAGACAGGACATATACGCAATCTGAAATATCGGCCACTTCCAGCCATTGGTTTCGCGGCGGACGACCGCTATCGTGCTGATACATTGCATGGCAAGGACGTAGTACACCATCACAGCGATACCCATCAGGGGCGTGAACAGGCTGCGCCCTGTGTTTGGATCAACCGCCTGGCCCATCTTTGCCTTAAGGGTTCCGCCGCCTTGTTCATTATCCTGCGCGTTGTAGATCGTCGCCATCGAGCTGACGAATACCTCGCGCGCGGCGAACGAGGTGATGAGGCTGATGCCGATGCGCCAGTCAAAACCAAGCGGCCGTATGAGCGGCTCCACGATGCGACCCGCCCGGCCCGCCAGTGAGTTCTCAACCTGCGTCGATTTGTCCACTCCGGGAGTCCGCGGGTAGGTGGAAAGGCACCACAGTACCACGCTCATGGACAGGATGACGGTGCCGGCTTTGCGCACAAACAGGCCGGTTCGCTCCAGCATCTGCAGGGCTACGGTCCGTGGCTGGGGCAGGCGGTAAGGCGGCAGTTCCATCAGGAACAGGTTGGCCTCGCCCTTCAGAAGCGTCTTTCGGAAGACCCAAGCCATCGTGAAGGCCGTGACCATTCCCAGTGCATACATGCTGAGCAGGGTGATGCCCGGCAGGCTGAATATGCCCAGGACGCGCCGGTTGGGTATGCATGCGCCGATCATGAGCGTGTACACGGGCAGGCGGGCGCTGCAACTCATCAATGGGGCGACCAGAATAGTCACGAGGCGCGCCTTGCGGTTGTCGATGGTCCGCGTTGCCATGATTCCCGGGATCGCGCACCCAAACGACGAGACAAGCGGGATGAACGACTTGCCGTGCAGGCCAACCCGGCTCATCAACCGGTCCATCAGAAACGCCGCGCGGGCCATATAGCCGGTGTCTTCAAGCAGGCCGATGAAGAAGAACAACAGAAGGATCTGAGGCAGAAACGTGAGCATCGTTCCCACGCCGCCGAACACTCCGTCCGCAATCAGATCGCGCAAGTCCCCCGGCGGCAGGTGGTTGGCGATGAAATGGCCCAGGTGGTCAACGCCGGCCCCAATCCAGTCCATAGGCGGCTGCGCCCAGGTGAAGATCGTCTGGAAAACGAACGCCATCAAGGCGAAGAAGATGATATAGCCCAGCGTTCGATGCAGAAGCAGACGGTCGACGCGATCGCTCCACGTCGTCGCGTTGCGCTGTGAGCCCTGCGTGGCGGTGCGCGCCACCGCCGATGCCCAGGCGTAGCGCGCTTCGGCTACGGACTGCCCGAAGTCGAGGCCGGATTCCTTCATCCCCGCGCACAGGCGTTCAACCGCCTCGCGGACCGGGGCGGGGCAGTCCGCACCCACGGAATCGGGGCCGCGCGAAAGGAACAACACCGCCTCGCTGAACGCCTTCGCCGGATCCGTATTGCAGTGCTTGCACACGATCTCCTGCAGATCCGCAACCGCTCGCTCCGCCTCTTCCGGCAGACGCCACTGGCGCGGCGGCGGAGTTACAAGGCCCTTGCCCGAAAGCGACTGGCGCAACCCATCCAACCCGTGGCGCCTCGGGATAACGACCGAACGCACCGGCACACCCAGCGCGCGTTCAAGCCGGCCCGCGTCAACCACCAGGCCGCTCTTCTTCGCCACGTCCGTCATCGTCAGAGCCACCATCACCGGCAGGCCAAGGTCCAGCAACTGGCACGTGAGCAAGAGGTTGCGCTCCAGGCTGTTGGCGTCCACAACGTTGATGATCGCGTCCGGGCGCTCTGTATCGGACCGCCTTCCAAGCACGATGTCCCGGGCGATCGCCTCATCCGGTGACTGCGGGTTCATGCTGTAAAGCCCCGGCAGATCCAGCAGGTGAACGCGGCGCCCGCCGACTTCCAGGTTGGCTTCCTTCTTCTCCACGGTCACGCCGGGGTAGTTGCCAACCTTCTGCCGCAGGCCGGTGAGCGCGTTGAAGAGCGTGGTCTTTCCGCTGTTCGGGTTGCCGGTCATCGCGTAGGTGATCGGGGCGCGCGAAGTTGCGGTTTCGGGGACGCTTCGTGGGCAGTGGGGATCGAGGCACAGCCCGTTCTCGACCGGGCAGTTGTGGGAACAGGCCCCGGGATGCACCTTCACGGCGTCTGCCTCGCGGCGGCGCAGGCTGAGGCGATATCCCCTCACCTTCACGTCCACGGGATCTCCCATGGGCGCGAACCTCACCAACTCCACTTCGGTGCCGGCGGTCAGGCCGAGGTCCAACAGCCTCTCCCGAGCGCGCCCGGGGGACAGGGAGACGATCTGCCCGACATCGCCGGGCTTCAATTGGGTGAGGGGTATGGTCTTTTCCAGCAGCACCGGAACGTGCGGGCATCCACCGACGAGCCCCGGCCGCAGGGGACACGAGGCGTTTGGCGGCGCGCCCGTTTCATTGGCGTCCACGGCCGCCGCTATGTCGGTTGTGTCATGTTCCACAGGTGCTCACCCTCTATGCACAGGGGAGCATCCTTGCATTTCCCCCTACTATGAGCATACTCCCCGCCGTGGAGCCCTGTCAATATATCCGACCATTTTTGTCGGAATCATTTGGCCGCAACCCCTCCAATTGTCTATGCTTACCAAGCGGCAAAACATCAGCCGACTCCCATTCTTGACAGGACAGCACATGGATAAGGACGTACTGGAAATCACAACGGACCGTGAAGATGACCTCGTGATAGTCCGTCTGACAGGGGAACTCGATTCCATGAACGTCGCTGACCTTTCGCAGACCTACACGGGTCTCCTCGACGGCGGCGGGCCTCTCTTTGTGATGGATCTTGCCGGCCTGGAATTCATCGACAGCGCCGGACTCGGCGGCCTGGTGGCGCTCTGGGAACGCACGCTCGAACGAGGGTGCTTCGTGGCGATCGGGGCGCAATCGCCCCGCGTGAAGGAAGTCCTTCAGATCACTGGGCTCAACAGCGTTCTCAAGTCCTACGACAGCATGTCCGCGGCGGCGGGTGCGGTGCGCCAGATGCTCGCGTCCTTCCCTACCCGGGTGTGAGTTCTAGGCGCGGGCGGAATCGTTGATCGCCTGCTTCAACGCTGCGCCCGATTGCTGAAGCGAGTGGAAATCCTCGTCGCTGAGTTCGCCACGCCGGAACGCCCCCTGAACGTACAGCCTGGTCAGGCGGTCCAGCGCGGACGCCGCATCGGAGGACAGGCGCGGCTTCACCTGCGCGGCGTATTCGTACGGCGTCTGATACGGCAGCCTCGCGCCCGCGCGGCGCTGAACCGGCTGGCTCGCGCGCACGTAGACCGCGTCCCATCGCTCTTCCGGTGTATACCGTTTTGGCCGGAGGCCGGAACGACGTGTCTTCCACCAGGTTGAAGAGCGGACCGGGTCCCAGGCGAACGATTTCACCATGTAGCCGCCCAACCCGGCGATCAGCATGACGATTACGAGCGGTCCGGTCGTTCGCGCGGTTGCGCCCGCCAACAGGTTTCGCAGGTATTCACGCGCCATTTCCCCCCACGATGCATGGGCTGTCCGCGAAGAAGTCGGGTCGAACGTAATCCAGCCGTAGCCGGGGAAGTAAACCTCGGTCCAGGCGTGAAGGTCGCGTTCGCGAAGCGTCCACACCCTGTCGCCGTCGACGGACTGGTCCGCGCTGGGCACTCCCGGCGCGAATCCGGTGGCGAGGCGGGCGGGGATGTTCAACTCCCGGCACAAGACGGCCATCGCGCTTGCGAACGCCTGACAGTATCCGACCTTGCTGTGCGTGAGGAAGAAAGTAACAGAGTCCTCGTCCGGCGGAGTTCGGGGTGGCGTCAGCGAGTACTCAAAATCGTTCCGCAGGTACGTCTCAAGGGCCTTCACCTGATCGTACCGGTTAGTCATCCCCCTGGTCACTTCATGGGCGATGGAACTGAGCGTTTCGTTGCCGCCGTCGGGAAGCAGCGTATTCGTCTCTCGCAACCCCAACGGGTAGGTGTCACCCGCGCGCCGCAATTGCTCCGGCGTGGCCACCGACACCATTGAGAGAACGCCATACGACGTCAGGGAGCGGCCGTCCGAGGCGCGGAGGCATCGTTCCCGGTCCTGATGGACGGGTACCGGTGACGACACGGCAACGGGTTCCGCGGCGGCCACCAGAGCGCCGCCGATGGGTGGGTCGAGCAGGCGAACGATCTGGCGCAGGGGCACACGCGCGCCCAGTTCGCCGGTGGCCGGATCCCGATGGATGCCGGTAACGCGCCACTCGTTGTAGGACATGGATCTCAGCGGACGCGTCTCCGGATCGACGGTCCAGGCATACCCGGCATAGTCATCGAAGACCTTGGCGCGCCAGTACATGGGACGCGCAGATGCGATCTGCATCACCACGCGGTCCGAAAGGCGCGGCGGGGCCCCTGTAAGGTCCAACTGGTTGATGTACCGGCTGGACACCTCCGCCGAAAACTCGGCGGCGGCCGGAATATTCAATTGCGGGGCGCGCTCCGAGAGAACGGCGCCTGCCATACGGATCGGTAGGCTGGCCACGAACCCCAGTGCCAACGCCAACCCGAGGACCGCTACCGTGAGGGCCAGCGGCGACCGCAGGTCGTGCGCGCCCGGGAGCGCGATGCCGGCGTCCGCCGGCAACCCGGGAGTGGAGTCCGATTTCGCCTCGGGCGCCTTGGAAAGAACGTTGTCGTAAACCAGGACGAACACGGAGCAAAGGACCATGCCGAGGAAATAAACGACGATCTCGGCGTTCGGGTTTTCGCTCGCCATAAGCCCCAGAAGGGCCAGGCAGGGCACGATCGAAAACACGATCACTTCATCGGTGATCATCGCAAACGAGTAGACGACCACGAACCAGGCGAGCATAGTACCCGGGCCGGAGTTGTGTTCCGAGCCGATCAGGGTGAGGAGGTCCGACACCGGCGCGGCGCTTCCGGCAGAAACCCAGAACACGAGGACCACCAGAACCGCCGCAAGGACCCCGAATGCGGTGTTCTGAGAGAGGCGCTTGAGCCGGCAAGCGATGCTCACGAGGCCGCCTACGATAACCAGCAGCGTGCCGCGCGTGCCGAACCTCTCATCAGCGGTCGTCGCCGCGAACGCACCCAGGGCGCACAACAGCACCGCGTACGCCGCGAAATACAGCGGGAGAATCTTCCGCAGACTCCGATCGTTGTTCCGTGTATTCAGCGCCCGCGCATTTTCCAACGCACTGGTTCTCCGAAGGTCCATCTCAGACCTCCCCCGGCACTATCAGCGTATCGGCTCCGCCCTCGGCCGCTGCATCCATCGCCAGCGTGACGCCGCCCGGATCCGGGCGCATTTCCTTCGGTTCTACATACACAACCGTCACTCGCGCCCCCGAACGGACCAACCGGGCGGCCGCATCGGCGATGGCAGGCGTCGGGTATGCGGTGACCAACGCAATCGTCGTGCGCTCTTGTACGTCCATTTCTATAACGGTCTGCGCCAGCGAAAAGTCCCCACCCGAATCTACGCGCGCCAGCGCATCCAGGATGCGCCAGCGCTGGTCTTCAGACGCTGCGGGCGCGATGACAGTCGCAGCCTTGCCGGGAACCAGCAATCCGACGGCGTCGCCATTGCCCAGCGATGTGTCCAGGATCGAAACGGCGGCCTTCACGCAGCGATCGAAAGAAGGCATTCCACCGTCGGCCATCCGGGCACCGCCTTGGGAATCCAGGCAGATCCAGACCGTGGACTGCAGTTGGGTCTCGCGCTCCGCGACCACCAATGAGCCGTGGCGGGCACTGGAGCGCCAGTGAATCCGCCGCAGATCGTCGCCCAGACGATACTCGCGGGTGCCGTAGAATCCTTCTTCGTCCCCCCGGTGACCCAGTTGCGCATTCGTCGGCCGCCCGGCATTTTGATGCCCCAGCGCCGAAATGGGCCGCATGGGGAGCGCCGTCGGGAAGATGGTCAAAGTGCGATGCTGGTCGAAATGCTTCCTGATGACGAAGATGCCCAATGGATCGTTCACCATGACCGCGGCGAAATCGAGGTCGTACACGCCACGCCTTTCCGCAACGATGAGCGACTCCTGGCACACGCCGGAGGGGATGGTCACGGAGATGTCGGAACCATCCACCACATGCATCCCATCGGGCAGCCTCATCCGCGGCTGGGCGAGAACGGAAAACGCAGGAAGCGGCGATACGACTTCGACGCGGATCGCGATTTCATCACCCTCGAACGCCGATTCCGGTGCGATCAGGGTGAACCGGAGATGGTGCGCGCCGTACCAGCCGACGAACCAGGACGCCACCGGAAGCGCCAGGAGAACGGTGCCCATCATGTACATCGACGGAATGCTGAGGCGCATCGCCACCAGGAGCACGAAGACGCTGCTGAGCAGAAGTACGAGGAGCCGCTTGTTCACGAAGACGGCCACAAGCGCCACGCAGCACAGAATCGTCGCGAATATAAGAAGGTCACTCATGCCTTGCCGCCCTGCGCCGGTTCACTCATCCGGCCCCGGCGCCCCGCTACCGGATATGGCCGGGCACCGGCAAACGCCGGAGGATGTCATCGACCACCGCCTCGGACGTGACCCCGCGATGGCGCGCCTCCGGCTTGAGCAGAAGGCGGTGTCCCACCACGGGGCCGGCGAGCGCCTTGACGTCGTCGGTGATCACGTGGTCCCGGCCGCGGATCGCGGCCCACCCCTGGGCCGCGTGCATCAGGTTGAGGCTGCCGCGGGGGCTTGCGCCCAGGGCAACGCTTTCGTGATCCCGCGTGGCGGCGACGACGTCCACAATGTAGTCCTTGAGGCCCGGCTTGATGAAGACGCGGCGCACAGCGTCCTGCAAGTGTCGTAGCTGCGTGGGGTCCAGCACCGGCCGCACCTCAGTGATCGGGTGATGCAGGACCTGGCGCTCCAGCACCGCCACTTCCTCATGTTTGAGCGGGTAGCCGATGCGGATTCGCAAGAGGAAGCGGTCCAACTGCGCTTCCGGCAGCAGATATGTGCCGGCCATTTCGACGCTGTTTCCGGTGGCGATGACGAAGAACGGCGCGGGCAGTGTGTGGGCGACACCGTCCACGGTAACCTGGCTTTCCTCCATACACTCGAGGAGCGCGCTTTGTGTCTTCGGCGTCGCGCGGTTTATCTCGTCCGCCAGCACAATGTTGGCGAAGACGGGCCCGCGCCTGAACTCGAACTCCGTGGTCCCCTGGTTGTAGATACTGGTGCCGGTGATGTCGGACGGCAGGAGATCGGGTGTGCACTGGATGCGCTTGAACGTGCCGCCGGTGGCGACGGCCAGCGCCCGCGCAAGCATCGTTTTGCCAACGCCGGGCACATCCTCGATGAGGCAGTGACCGCGGCACAAGAGGGCCGTGACGGCCATTTCCACGGCCTCACGCTTTCCCACGATGACTTTCTCAATCTCGCCGATCGTTCTTCCAACTGCGTCGGTCAGGTTGTCGATATCGGATTGGTCGTTTGTAAGCAAAGCCTTGAGTCCTGGCAACCTGTGCCGTAATCAGCGCGATGGCCGGCGTCGCCGCTGTCGCGGGGTTCATTCAGGGGAGTGCGATCTCCTCCGCGTCCAGTAACCGCGCCTCCATCATGGCGTGTGCGCGTATCAATTCGGGATGGTACATCTTGATACGCCCATAGATCCGCTGCGCAGTTCCGCGCATGTACGAGCCTCCGGACAATTCGTACTCGTCCTTCAGCATCTGAATCCACAGGTCGGGGTCTTCCAGCCAGCCTTTGTCGTGAGCGTAGCGCACAGCGTCGCGCGGCATATGCGCCTCAACGCCGCGGGCGCGGAGCAATTCCTTGACGACTTTCCAGCAAACGCTCATCGCGTAGACGAACGCTTGAGCCGTGTCTTCGGTGCATCGGCTGGAGGTCTCCGGTTCAGACAGGGCATCGCTGAGGCGCTCAAGGGCGGCTCCCAGTTTGTGAACGTCGTGTTCGATCATCTCATCGACCATCACACTGCCCTCCGTTGATCCAGCGGCAAATCCCCTGGATGGCGCCGGTGTTGTCCCACAAAGGTTGGACACCCGCGGGACGTGTGACGTTCCCGCTCAGGCGCCGCTCACTATACCACGAAGATAATCCATCAGGCCCGGCGCCAGGTCCGGCCGGCGCAGGGCAAAGTCAATATTGGCTTTCAGGTACTCCAGTTTGTTTCCGCAGTCGTAGTACCTGCCGTTTTGAATAACGCACGCGTACACGTCCTGCTGGCGCATTAGCTCGTTGATCGCGTCCACCAGCCAGATCTCGCCGCCCTTTCCGGGCGCCACGTTCTCCAGCGCTTCCATGATACCCGGATTCAGGACACAGCCACTGACCATGGCGAGATCGCTGGGCGCATTTCCGGCTCCCGGCTTTTCCACGATGCGGCTCACCTTCACGAGACCCGGCTCAACCTCTTCGCCTTCAACGAATCCATAACGATTTGCGTCTTCTGGGTTGGTAGTACGTATGACGGAGAGAACACTGCTCTGGTAGCGGACATGGACGTCCTTGAGCTGCTGCACGCGCGGCGGGGTCGCATCGATGAAATCGTCTCCCCACAGGACCACGAACGGCTCATCGCGTTCCACAACGTCCTTGGCGCACAGGACCGCGTGCCCGTTTCCCAACTGCTTCTTCTGGCGTACATACACAAACGTTGCCATATCGGAGATCGCGCGGAGTTCCTCCACTACGCACTGCTGTCCCGATTCGGCAAGGTGATATTCCAGCTCGAAATTGTAATCGAAGTGATCCTCGATGGCGCGCTTGTTGGACCCCGTAATCAGCACGATCTGATCCACCCCGGACGCCACGGCCTCCTCGACGATGTACTGGATAACCGGCTTGTCCACAACCGGCAGCATTTCCTTGGGCAGCGACTTGGTGGCGGGCAGGAAGCGGGTTCCAAACCCCGCGGCTGGGATAACGGCCTTACGCACTGGTTTCAAAGAACGAACTCCTTAGTCTTGTACGTCAGATTATAGCAGTGATGCGTGTTGCGGGGCCTCGGCACGCTCGCGGATGCCCGGTCTGAGTGTCAGCGGGGGTTCGACTGCCCGGGGAGAACTCGGGTGTCTCACATTACGAGTCATTGACGTGAATACGATGGCATAATGGGATGGTGCCACCTGTCTTCTCGCGCGATGTGACCATCAAGACCCGCCACAAAGCGCCATTACGTTCGCGAGGGGGTTCGTTATGCGTGTTCGTCTGGGCCTGTTGACGGCCCTCTCCCTTCCACTTCTGCTCGCCGCCGCGCCACCCTGTCTGGGCCGTGTGGGAGGACTGCTCAACCTCAAGAGCCAGGCCGGCCAGGTCGACGTCATCTGCGTGGGACGGGTCGCGGCCGCGACCGCCCCCCCTCAACGGGCCGATGGGTCAGGCTCACCACCTGCTGACCTCGATGGGTCAGGCTCACCACCTGTCGACCTCATCGTTGAGCGGGTGATGAAGGGCGAACTCCGACCCGGCGACCACATACAGATAGCGGGAGACCAACCGCGTAGCATTTATCCCCTGTCTACCGGACACGATCTCGTACTGCTGTTAAGGCAAGGTAACTCCTACGCGTTTGCCCGAACGGTCGAAAACTGTATGCCGGTGTCAGGGAAGGAGCGCACTCCCTATCTCAAACAGTTGGACGTTCTCGCTAATCTCAGATGGGAAATTGTCAACTCACTCCAGGACGCCTCGCCCGCAGTCGTGCAGGCGGCCCTTGCGCAGGGCGCCCTCCTGACCAAACCCTACGCAGCCACGTACGTGAAGCCTCTCACTTCGAACGCCGACGTGACTACCCGGGCGTTGGCTCTACGGGTCTGTCTCAAGCTATGCGACGAGGCGCCGGTCGCGGAATCCGTGAAGCTTGTGTTGAGTGAGCTGTCTCGCGCAAGGCCGTCAGCCGGGTTGGGAGTGTTTCTGCTGCGAAACGCCCTCTATGAGGTTCGGATCAAGGGCAACCAGGTCCCTCTGTTCGCGTCCAGCCTGTCTTCGCCGTTAACGGAGGCCCGGCGGTTCGCCAGCTACATGCTCAGGCTCTCCCTGCGTAACGAGGCGGTGCCGCTGCTCAAGTCCGCACTGGACGACGCCGACTCGGAGGTGAGGTACAACGGGGTCATGGGACTTGCAGAGCTCACAGATGACCATGAAGGGCATGGCCCCGCCTACGCGATATTCCTGAAGGACGAACGGCCGTACCTGACGTACTGGCGGGAAAAGAAGGTTCAGTAACAACCTTCGGAGCTCGCACGCTGCGGGACCGCGGCTTATCATTACTTGGGGCACGACACTGACGGCAAGGACCGTGATGAAGATGTGCAAAGCACTTGACACCGACGAGTTGATCGACCGCTTAGTGGAGACTATCAACCGCCTTCCTCGGGAGCCGGGCTTCGAAGACGCCCGGTGAACCCAGAAGAACGACCCACGCCGCGTGCGGTAGGGCTCGGTCCCTCCCGCCGATTCTAGCGCGCCAGGAGATGAAACCGATGAGACACGCATGGCTGCCCCTGCTTCTAGCCCTCACCGCCCCCGTACAAAGCGATGTAGTGAGGACGTCCAGGACCGCTGGTCCCATTGTCGCCGGTATCCCGATTCTGAAAGTGGACAAGCCCCGGTTCGCCGTCGGGGAGAACGTTCGCGTCTGGGTGGGCCTGGAGCCGGCCGAGAAGCGCGGGCGCATCCGCAAGGAAGGGCGCGACACGGGGATCATCCGCATCACGCGCCCGAACGGGACCGTGAAAGAAGACAGATTCGGGTGGCCCACCGACGGACCTTGGGACGCGGAAACGGGCATCGCCAGCTATGGGACGCTGGGCGGCTGGGGCCTGGGCGAAGAGAAGCCCGTACCCGGCACGTACACGGTGGTATTCACGTATGACGGCCGACAGGCCGGGCCAGTCACTTTCACCGTCGAGGAGTTGCCGATCCTGAAAAAGATCGAGCGGTCCCTGACGTTTGGGAAGAAGGGGCGAATCGGGCGTGGAGAAATGGTCCCCATCACCGTCACAGTACGGAACGGCACCGACCAGACCATCCGCTTCCCGCTGCAAGGCACGCACGACACGATGGTCTCGGGCCAGATCAAGCGCGAGAATGCCGGCGGGCCAAATTTCTTCTTCCCCGACAACGTCCTGCTCGGCGCGAACCGCAAGGCCCCGACCAGCTTCTACGACAACTACGATTGGACCACCGCCGCGAAGACACCCACCATCGTCCTCAAGCCGGGCGAGACATTCCGGCGCACGTTCGCCCTCCATGAGGGATTCCACAGCGCCGTCACCTCGCCGTCGCGCGAGGCGGAGCTATGGAAGCCGGGCAAGGCCAAGGTGGACATTACGATGACGCTGACAATCCTCATAGGCGAGCCGGGCGGCCGTTACGCCGGGTTCAGCCCCGTCAAGGTGCCGGTGTCCGGGACCGAGAAGTTCGAGATCGTGGAGCCATAGAAGCTAACACAAAAAGGACCCAAGGCGACACATTCAGAGAGGCTGCCCGTTGCGTACCTTTCCCACGCTCGGACCTGCGTCTGACACCATGCCTATACGATCGTTCCTGAGCACGGGACCCGGCAGGTTGCGGGGTGGACCCCGGCCTATTAACCAACCACTTCACGGTGGCCTAGGAAGTGGAGGCGACCACCTTCGTCGGCAACCGCTTCCGCAGTGGGATGATCACCAACAACAGCTCGGTCAGCGTGGAGGTGGGGCTGAACGCGAAGCGGCACGGGAAAATCGCGCAGTGATGTCCATGCCGGCGAAGCACTGGACGATAGGACCTGTCAAAGCTCCGTTTCACCACTCTGTCTCATCATGCGTCTCGCCTCGCCGCCCACCGCCCTGCTACCTTGAAGGCACGATGCAGAACACAGGGGAATCCTCGAAGGCGATTGCGCGGCGCGGCCTCTTGCGCGGCCTGCGGCTGTTCTTCACGCTGTTAAAGGTGATGGTTCCGGCGTACCTGGCCGTGTCGCTGCTCAAGCAGACGCCGTTCCTCGATGCCGCCGTGCAGGGCGTGGCGCCGTTGATGCGCTGGGTTGGTTTGCCTCCGTCCGCGGCGATCCCGCTGGTGGTGGCGTTCTCCGGCAGCCTGTACGGGGCTATCGGCGCCATGCAGAGCCTCCATTTCACACCCGATCAGATCACCCAGATCGCGGTTGTGATGCTCATTGCGCACAACCTGATCGTCGAGTTGAGCATTACCTCCCGGTTGCGGACGCGCTGGGTGTTGATCGGCCTCTTCCGTGTGACCGCCGGCCTGTCGATGGGCGCGCTCCTTCACTACGCTTTCGGTTTCAACGCGCACGCGTCAGGGGGCGAGGCGGCGTTCGCCTCGCTCCGACCGG
>DASXVS010000054.1 GCA_036504095.1 Armatimonadota bacterium
CAATGCCCTGGCCGCCAACTTCACGAGCACCTTCACGACCGACTCCATCTCCCCGACGGTCGTCTCCTCGGTGCCCGCCATCAACGCCACGCTCGTCAACCCGGCGGCGCCCCTCAGCCTCACCTTCAGCGAGCCGATCGACCCCGCATCCGTGACCTACAGCACCACGATCAGCACCGGCTCGGTCTCCCTCGCCGCAGGGGCCGCCCAGGTATTCGGGTGCTTCTCGTTCAACCCGACGAGCACGGTGGTCACCTTCACCCCGCTCGCGCCTCTCACCGCGGCCACCGGACACTCGTTCTCAGCGTCGGCAGGGGTGACGGACCTCGGCGGCTTGGCGCTCACACCCTACACGGCTCCCTTCACCACCCAGTAGGCTCATCGCCGCCGCCGGCCATCCCCAGGGGTGGCCGGCGGCGGCTGCATTCGACCACCAGCGGCCCCCGCGCTTTCTGGCCGGATGGCCGCCAGTGGATTCGCAAATGAAACAGGCGAGTCTTCCGCAGCTCGGCGCAACAGGGGAGAACGCGAGGTAGTGCGCGTGTCCGGTCCACCTCTTCGAGTCTCCATCCGTGGCCAGCGGGGCGGTCGGCGCCTGATGGTCTTCATGCCGACCGCTTCGCCCGATGCCAAGAACCTTTACGAGGCCCGTGAGACTCTCACGGCAGTCCTTCGTCGCGTCTCCGCTCATTGTCCTGGAACCTCCGCCGAGGCTGCCGAGCTGCGTGTGGAAGTCCTCGTCGGAGCGGATGGAGCGATTAGCGAACCTATGTGTCTGAGCGGAGCGCTGAACTCACTCACCCGGCTGACGCCCATGGAGATGACGCGCTTTGCCGACTTCGTGGCCAAGATGCTAGCCGGCGACGGATTCGAAATCGCGGAACCGGTCGTAGTCGAACCTACGGATCTCGGGTAGGTGGCATCCAATCCCTGCTGCTGCGGTTGCTGCAACGACGGCTCTGCTCTTGTGCCGTCAGCCGTAGAGCGTCGGGACGACCCGGGTTCATCGGTAGGGCTACCGTCCGACGGGACAGGGTCTTGCAAGTTCGTTCCTGCGAGTGCCTGCTCCTGCTCCGGTATGGCGGTCAGTTCTCCAGATCGACAAATAGTCTCGGTATTGAGCAGCGGTCGGGAGCCCAAGCGTTGGGCTCACCCGCTCGCTCCCCGACCGGCCCCGGGGAGCGAGCGGGCTTGTGACACGGATCCGCGGCTATCAGCCAAGAGCTCTTGAGGCCGACAGCGCCGGTCCCGGCAAATTTCGGGGCACCGTTTACCCCTCCGAGGTGTGATCTCTGGGCCTAACCACTGGAAATGACGCGAGGTTTCGGCCTTGCGAACTTCAGGATGCGCCAGAGACGGGGTTGGTGGGGCGGGGACAATGCGGAGCTCGAAGCCGCCCGGACAAACTCCGGGCGGCTTTTTGTTTAACTGCCGTCCCAGAGGGGAAGCCCGAGCCGGAGATCACACGCGCCGCGGAGACCCTCCGGCCGGGGGGCTCTGGAGGGCGCTCTCTGCGCTCTCCGGGGGAGATCACGGGAGAGCCGTTTAACAGCTCGGCCTGGCCGTTTAACAGATCGGCCGGTTTCCTGTTAAACGCGGCCCGCGGTTCAAGTCCGGCCAGGGCCCCCGTTACCCGCCCCCCCCCCACGCCTGTGGGGCGCCTGGGGGGGGCTGGGCTGGCGAGCGGCCTCCCGTCCGTGCGGGTGCCCAAGGGTCTGTGAGCCGCGTTGGCCACCACGTAGCCGTCGCGCGCTGCGCGAGTCGTAGGCCACCTCGTTCGAGAGCCCCACGAACGACTTGCGCAGGTTCGTGCGCCCGAGGGTGCTGCACTTCGTGGTCAGGATGGAGACGACGGCGGTCTACTCCCTCTTGGCCGTCGGTAGCGCCGCCACGCAAGGAGAATGAGCGCAGCGGCGAGCACGGCCGCTAGGCCGATGCTGAGCGCAACTGCCGGCGATTCCCCGCCGTGGTTGCCACGCTCCGTCTTGGTAAGAGGCCTGATGGCGCTGAGAGTGCGGTCGATTTCGTTGGGGTCCCAAACCGTCGTGCATGCACCAGTGAACAGCCCTCCCGTGTGCTCGCCGGCAAACACCAAATACCTGCTTCCGACCCGCATACGCACCGCACAGTCGGAACCATCGTCGGCGAAAACGTCGAGGTAGTCGTGGTCGGCTCCTTTGAACGACTCTTCCACCTTCAGGCGGTACTTCCCGCCTGTCGCCTGCTCTGTCGCGACGCCAAGAAACACGGCCTTGGCGCTATCGAACCGCTCGGCGTCCGAGTACGGTTTGCAGTCGCACGCAACGGAGACCCGAGGGATAGCCATCACAAGAGCGGTGCCAACCAGCAGAGACAAGAGGCTTGGTTTCATGCCCTTAGGCCCCGGAAGGTCACGGCCGCCACGGACCAGGAAGCGAGTTGAGCCACTTCGTCGCGTCCCAGCCCAGCTGTTCGTAGTACGACTTCGTGGCGGAGTTCGCGCTCCTCTCCAGAACATCGAAGTTGTCCGATGTCCACGAAGACCAGGTTGCTTCGTTCCCGCCACGAGAAGCCTGTAGCACGTGCGTGAGTTCGTGCACGAGGGTGCCGTTCACGGTTCTTCGCCCGCACGACTTGGTCGTGATCCATTCGAAATCAATGCCTACGGATGCCCCGGCAAACTTACCATCGTCCCACTGCGGGAAGGTCTGCCCTGAGTAGTAGTCGCTGCGATAGCCAAATCCGATATCGACGGGGAACGGAGCCTGATCGAGCTGTCGATAGAGGTCACGTCCAGCAGCCGAGGGACCATCGCGCAGAGAGTCAAGGTATGGCTGCACCCTCGGGTCTGTGACTACCTCTACTGTCTGAACTCGCCCTCGTCGCCGGGTTGAAACTCGCAGTGGTCGAGAAACCCAACAAACCCAACTACTTACAGAGACCCATTGACTTGGCCGGGCACGTCTGAAGGTGCTCTGCGCTTCGAGCTGCGCGGAGGCGGTCACATGGGAAGACGGCGGGACCCGGCTGGCGAAGTCGACGTGGGCGAGCTGAGCGCTGCGGACATCGAGGAGATCTCCGCTCGGCTCGTCGAGTTTGCCCGCCCCCTACCAGGCGCTCATGCAGCTGGAGTCCCAAGGCGAGCACCTGGGCACCTTCGTCGGCGGCCTGGTCGGCGGCGTCGAGCGGAAGTCGGTCGAGCCGATTGCCATCGCCAGCGGGCAGTCCCGCGGCCCGCTGCAGCACTTCGTCGGCGCGAGCACCTGGAGCGAGAGCCCGATTCTGGCGCTGCTCCGCACGGAGGTGGCCGCCGAGTTGGGGGAGTCCGACGGCGTGCTCGTACTCGACGGTTCAGGAGTCCCGAAGAAGGGTCGCTCCTCTGTGGGAGTCGTCCGCCAGTGGTGTGGCCGGCTGGGCAAGGTGGAGAACTGCCAGGTCGGCATCTACCTGGCCTACGCGGGCAAGGGGTCGGGCGTCCTGATCGACCGGCGGCTCTACCTGCCTCGGGAGTGGGCGTCGGACAAGGCGCGGAGGAAGAAGACGCACGTTCCTGCCGAGGTGCGCTTTCAAGAAGGCCTGGGAGTTGGGGGACGAGCTGCTGCTGGCGAACGCCGGCCACCTCCCCCACAGCTGGATCGTCGGGGACGACGAGTACGGCCGGTGCAGCGCATTTCGCGACAGCCTGGCCTCGCGCGGCGAGCGGTACCTGATGGAGGTGCCGTCGTCCACGAGCGTGCGCCGGCTCCGCGGTGAGGTGGGCCGGCCGCCCGAGTGGCACGCCACCAAGGTCGTTGCCAAGCGCACGCCCGTCAGCGAGTGGAGTCACCACCGGGTGCGCGATGGAGAGAAAGGCCCGATCGAGGTGCGTGCGATGCGTCTGCCCGTGGAAACCAAGCGGCGTCGA
>DASXVS010000055.1 GCA_036504095.1 Armatimonadota bacterium
ATGACCGGTCGACCGGTCATGGCGGCACGAACATACTCGGCCCTTCGGCCGGCGAAATCGCGCTTCAACCGTCGCTGGTCTTCGACGGCAGTCAGGCGATGGAATGCCGGCTTCGAGGATTTAGATGCAGCAGTGCGTTGAGGTGGTACGATGATGCAAGACGAACGAGAGGCGATACGCTACAGAAGACACCAACATAGGGCGCGCTATTGCCTCCTCATGGCTGTGCTTCCATTGATGGCTATCTGTACGCTCTTCGTAGCCCATAAGTACTACTTCCCGGGCTACCGTACGGGCATCCTCTTGCCCCATCATCACGACGTCATGGGGCACGGAGTCGGCCCAGCTCTTGTGTCTTCAGGTGGCCATCGGGTTGTAGCAAGTGTTGGGAACTCGGACGGGCCTCTTCTGGTCTCCTGGAACCTAAGTGAAAACAAGATTGAGTGGGCACGCATCATTCCCACAGGAAGCAATCTGCTAGGAGTAACGCCGGACGCTCGGGCGTTTCTGTACCAGACGCCCGATCGGAGACTCCACTTTGCTGGGACGGAAAATGGCATCGACCATGATTCGTTCCAAATCGGCCATCCGGTAGCGTGTTGCGTCTTCCTGCGAACTGGACGGATGGCAGCCGTCCAATTGGCGGACAGTGATCACATGCTGTTGCTCGACTACTCTCGATGGGTAGTCTTGGGGAGAATCCAAGGCTACCAGGGTTTGTGCTTCTCGCAACTCTCTGCGGATGGGCACAGATTGATCGGCATCTCGTCACCGTGGGATGGCACGCTCATCGATCTTCGTCTTGACAAGGGAATTGCCCGAAAGGTCTTCCGCTTTTCGCGTCCTTCTTCCGTCGCAGTTTCACCGGACAGCCGGTTCGCATACTTCGAGACGGATCCTACTGGATTCTTCGACGCTGCTACGCTTGGATGCATCGACATCACTACCGGACGACGGGTGTGGTGGATCAAGGAAGGGCTTACTAGCGACGGAGTCGGAGCTATCGCCTGCGCCAGTGGTGGCCGGAGAGTGGTAGCCTCCCGCAAGTCGGATATCCACGTCTGGGAGACTGCTGATGGAAGCGCAAAGGCGTATATAGCCGACGCCCACGGGGGCTGGGTCCGTTCCATCGTGCCTCTTGGCGACGGGACCGCCGTTATCACCTCCGGCGACGATGGGGCGATGCGCGTTTGGGACCTGGACACGCTTCGGGAACTTAGTGCGTATCAGATTGAGGAAGTTGCTAACCGACAGGTGAAGTGGTCAGTCGAGACCCGGGATGGAGTCAAGGACGGAACAACGCCGATCGACTGATATCGCGGCCATTTGTGCTACCACCTACCAGCTACGGTTGGCTGGCTAACGCGCGACCCTATCGGGTATGTGGGTGGCATCGACCTGTAAGCCGGACTGGGAGTCGACCCTGAGACACGAGAGTGCCGCCAACGACACGAACATGAACGAAAAGATGACTTCCCGAGAACGTGTGCGCGCCGCGATGGCGGGGCAGCCGGTGGACCGCGTTCCGGTCTTCCCGGTAACTACCCGCATGCTCGGCGCGCGCACGCTCGGACGCCGCGTGGGGGAGATGGCGCTGCAGCCGTCGTTGGTCTTCGACGGCATCGTTGCGATGAAGGAGCGCTTCGGCTTCGACGGCCTCGAGGCCGGCTTCGGTCCGGGCCGCAATGAGCGTCCGCCGGTTCTGGAGATGGTCGATGGCATCCCGTGCCTCCTCGGCGCCGACGGAAAGCCCTGGGCGCGCTATCAGGAGGACGATGACCCTGTTCCGCTGGACAACACTCCGCCGATCCGCGACAAGAAGGATCTGGATGGCGTCGGGATCACACCGGCTGCCTTGTACGAAGCGGAAGGCAAGCTGGATGCGATCCGCGCGCTGCGCCGCCGCGTGGGTGACGACCTCTACATCGCCGGCGTGGCCGCCGGCCAGACGATGAACAGCCTCGCGGCGTGGCGCGGCGCCGACCAGGCGATCTACGACCTCGTGGACGACCCGGCCTTCGTGGACGAGGCGATGGACCGGGCGACGGATAACTCCATCGAGGTCGGCAAGGCGCTGATCGCGGCCGGGGTCGATGGCATCTACATCGGTGACGCATGGTCGTCCGCCAGCATCATCTCGCCGAAGCATTTCGAGCGGTACTGCCAGCCCAGATATGCCCGGACGGTCGAGGCGTTCCACGCGTTGGGCGCACAGGTCTACCTGCACATCTGCGGCAACGCCGTGCCGCTGCTGGAGATGATCGCCGATACCGGCGTGGACGCGCTGGAGCCGCTGGATCCGCTGGGTGGCGTGCGCGTGGATGATGCCGTCCGGCGCATCGGCGACCGCGTGACGCTGAAAGGTGGCGTGAACACGCTCACGTTGCTGAACGGTACACCCGAAGACGTCCGGCGCGAGGCGCTGGAAGTGCTGGATGCCGCACACGAGAAATGCCGGGGCCTGATCCTCGGCAGCGGTGACGACATCCCGCGCGACACGCCGTTCGAGAACATCGACGCGCTGGTTGGCGCGATCAACCGGTAGGGTCGGCGTCCCCGCCGACCAATCATGCGGGTCGGTGAGGACGCCGACCAATCATGCAGGTCGGCGAGGACGCCGACCAATCATGCAGGTCGGCGAGGACGCCGACCCTACCGTGGCCATTCCGTGAAAGACCTGGTCTCCGCCGACCAATCACGCTGGTCGGCGAGGACGCCGACCCTACCGTGGCGATTCGGCGAAGGCCTTCTTGAGTTCATCCAGGTACCCTGAGCCGAAACGCGTGCCGGGCAGGATGGCGCCGCCTTCTGTCCACTCGTTCCAGGAGTTCACCACCACGGCCGGTGGGTGCTTGGGGCTGTTCTCGGCGAACGCCCTCGCCTTTCGGCACAGCGCGCCGAATTTGGCGGGCGTGTTGTTGACGGCCATCGGTGTGTAGGGATATTCGTTCTGTGCCGGCGGCCACGGCGCTTTGGGGTCCCAGCGAGGCGTAACGTCCCACCCCGCAGTGACGACCGGACAGTATGGCAGCCGCGTGTTGTCTCCGGCCTTCCACAGATCCTCATGGCGCGCCGCCATGCGATCGTACTCCTCCGTCGGCTGGTCCGGAAGATGGCCCGCCGCCGCGCAGCAGTAGGTTGTCAGGCTGTCGAATCCGGCTGCCTCACTCATCCTCGCGATGTTGGCGTCCCACGCAAACCCCGCGAAGTGCATTTCCCCGAGGCCGGCCTTTCGCACTTGAGCCCGCGCGGCCTCCAGCACGGCCTTGGCCTTCTCCGCGCCGCCCAACTGGTTGATGAACTCAGCAGGCTGGAACAAGGCAAAGTAGAGCGCGCCGTTCACGCGCCAGTAGTTGGGTTGGCGGAAATGGACCTTGATGCAGTGCGCCATCATCCGCTGGAAGTCCTCGGCGGAGTGCCGAATCGGAAGCATCGGCTGTGCGGTCTGCTGGTAGCCCAGGGGAAACACGTTCGCCCACGTGTGGTTAGCCCACATCAGGGCATACTGAATGCGCTTCCGGTTGGGCGTTTTCGGCAGGGTCTCCTCCACGGGGCGCTGGAGGATCTGGACACCGTTGTACCAGTACCAGTCGAAGATGAACACGGAGATGCCGTGATCGACGGCGGTATCGATCTGTTTCGCCATCCACTTGGGGTCGGATTCGTCAAAGCCGCCCCATTCCGGCCGGTTGATCTCGTGGCCGGGAAAGCGCGGTTTGTCCTCGTTCAGCAGCTTCCACTCGTTCCAGTTCTCTCCGAACCAGGTGGAATAGTGGTCGTCGCTGTGCCAGCTTGGGAAGTAGATGGCGGCAACGTCGATGCGAGGGGCCGCCGCCGCGCCGTACGCGGTGGCCGTAAGCAGCGCGAGCAGGGCCGCGAAGAGGATGCTGTTCGTCATGGTTGTCCTCCCGAAAGGTGAATGAGACTGCTCTACTTTGTGTCGCCGCAAGTGAGCGGCGGCAATGGAGTCTGGAAGCGGGTCGGTAGGGGCGGCTCAGAGCCACCATTTCGCATGGCAGGGCGGGGCGGCCTGCAGGTTGCTCGGGTAGGCTTTGGCGCTCCCGTCGCACAACGCGAAGTTCCGGAACCCGGCGTGGTACCGCTGGTCGGTACTGTAATCCTCAAACGCGAGCACCTGGCTCGGGTTCACGATGTTGCATTGGCGGACCGGCCCTGTGTGTGGCGCCAGGGGGGAATCGTTGAGGGCAATGAAGCCGTTGAACTCATAATTCGTCAGCGGCCCGAGATCCGCGATCCTCACCGGGCGGTCCGGGCAGAACGGCAGTTCCGCGGAGCGAAGGTAGCGCGATAGGACGGCGACCACGGGCGATGCGTCCCACTTGTTTGTCCCGTCGTACGCAGGCGCTGACCCGGGTCCGGCGGGCGCCCTGGGCTTCAAATCGTACGGGTAGACGCCCTCGTGATCGTCAACATACATGGCGAGCGCCATGCCCATCTGCCGCAGGTTGGACAGGCATTTCGTCTGTTGCGCCTTCGATCGAGCTTTTGCGAATACGGGAAAGAGGATGGCGGCCAACACGGCGACAATGCCTATGACCACCAGCAGCTCGATGAGCGTGAATCCCTTGCGCGACACCATAGCCTCCAGGCCGCCCGTGCGGGCGGGTCTATGATTCGCCGGTCGCCGGAGTTGTCCCGGCCGCCGCGCGCTCCGGCGGCCGGGACAAACCTGATAGCGCCCATCGGCGATTCACGTTTCAGCGCAGCGCGTAGATTGCCACCGAAGCCGGACCGCTCTTGACGCCCATGAGGTCGTTCTTCATTCCGGCTGCGACGGCAATGTATTGCTTGCCGCCGATGGAATAGGTGATCACGCCGCCGCCCACTGGGCCGCCGGCCTTGGTCTTGAGCAGGATCTTACCGTTCGCGGCGTCGAATGCGAGGAGGTTGCCCCGCAGGTCGCCCGTGAGGACCAGACCGCCACCCGTGGGGGTGACTCCCGCCGCCAGCGGCATCGTGTCGCGATATTTCCATCGCACCTTGCCGCTGTCGGCATCCACGGCAGTCAACCATCCGGACTGTTCAGATGGCGGGTCATCTTGTCCGAAACCGTTGGAGGAACCGACGAACGGCTTGCCAACGTCGTGGGTATCCACCGTCTCCGGCCCGCCCAGCTTGACGGTGGTGGCCCAGTCCCGCGTGTTCACAAACAACGCGTTCTGAAGCGGTGAGTAGGCCGGCCCGTTCCAGTTGACGCCGCCCTGGGTTCCGGGGGCGAAGCGCGTTCCTTCGGCGGTGATGGGTGCGTTCACGTTGATATGCCGGGTCACCGGGACCTGGAATCGCACCAAATTCAGCTTGCTGTCGAGGCCGTAAAGATAGCCGTTCTTGCCGCCGACAGCGACCATCTTGCGGCCTGCCCTGGAGGTATAGAGGGCAGGCGAAGCGGCGATGTCCCAGTCATGCGTATCGTGAGGGACGAACTGGTGGTAGCCTTTCAGCTTGCCGGTTCTGGCGTCCAGCATGATCACCGAACAGGTGTATAGGTTCGCGCCCGGCCGGTAAGCCCCCGCGAAGTCCGGTCCCGGGTTGCCGGTCGGCACGTAGAGGGTTCCCGTGGCGGTGTCGATGGCGAAGGACGAATACATCCCGCCGCCGGCCCTGATCTTGCCCTCGTCGGAGGGCCACGTTTCGGCGCCCGGCCCGCTGGATGGGACGATGTCGAAGTTCCATACCCGCTTGCCGTCTTTCGCTCTGAAGGCCCGCATGTGGCCGACCGTGCCGATGTCGCTTCCAGACGTGCCGATGTAGACCAGTCCGTTCCAGGCAAGCGGGGCCATGGTGAAGTACTCTCCCTTCGCCATACTTGCGCCCACGACGTCCCATATGGTCTTTCCGGTCTTCGCGTCAAGAGCGAGCACGCGCGCATCCGGTGTGCCCCGGAAGAGCCGCCCGCCTGCATATGCGACGCCGCGGACCGGGGTGCCGAGCCCCATGCTCTTCGGCGTGAACTTCCTGGCCCACTTGAGCGCGCCGGTCCTCGCGTCCACGGCGTACGTGGCGGTCGCCGTCGTGATATACAACGTCGTCCCCACCATGACCGGTCCCGCCTGGAAACTGGTCGTCTCAGGCAGTTGGTAATTCCCGACCCGCCGGATCGACTTCACGTTTCGCGTGTTGATCTGCTTGAGCGGTGAGAATCTGTTCGCCGAGTAGCCGCCATTGAACATGGTCCATTCGGTTGATGGTGCGGACCGCGCCGCTACCGGGTTGGGCAGTGAAGCCAGAGCGAGTGCCAGGCCCAGTGCGAGGCTTGTGGACGCTTCACGGTGGCACAGGCGTCCGAACGCTCCTGCTTTGCTTTGAAAAAGTAACATGATCATCCTCCCCACGAATGAATTGGATTTGGCACCCGAGGCCGTTCTGCGGGCGGGCTGTCGCCGGAGGCAGTCGGCTAAGGGCCGCCTCTTCGATATACCCGCCGGGCCGCCACTTCAATCGACGAACCTTCGCAAGTCCCCTGTTCCCGCCGGCCTGGCGCATCCGGCGCCTCGGATGGGAGCGACAGTGCCCCTACTGCCGTTTATACACGATCATCGCGGAGTCCGGCTGCTTCGGAAGCCTCAGCAGAAGCCCGGTTTCCATCAGCTCCTTGCCGGTCACGTTTTCGGCTGACCTGGTGTCCAGGTTCGTCACGCGGTACCTTCGCTCTGCGTCCAGGCCTTTGATTCTCAGCCTGGCCGACTCGTACACGCTGTTCGGCCTTCGGAAAGCCTGAACCAGGCCCTCGCCGAGGTCGGGGCGGTCGAACTGCCACGCCATCCAGACGTCGTTCTCCACGCTGTACGGCGTCAGCGGGTAGTAGTCGCCGGTGTAGTACGGCGTGATGTCCTTCCAGGCGCCCACCATCTTGCGGACTGACGCCCAGTCGGCATCCCGATTGCGCATGTCATAGCAGGCGTTGATGTATGGACACATGCAGCTTCGGAAGCCGTATGGTTCAAACTGGTTCAGGCCGGTGCCGTACAGCGGTATCCAGGAGGCGAGGCCGTAGGTGTGGTTCTGCTGGCTCGTCGGCTCCAGCAGGAAGTCACTTCGCAGTAGCGGCACGGCGCGGCGAAGCGTCTCGATGTCGTTTCGTCGGCCGCCTGATGCACAGGAGTCGATCAGCATATCGGGGTGGCGGCGGCGCAGTTCGTCCCAGTAGGCGAGGTAGCCCGTTACGTGTTGGTTCTCGGTGAGTCCCTGTCGGTCCGGAGCATCGTTCGCGCGCCAGAATGGCAGCGGATCGATGTTGAAATCCTGCCGATAGAGGTCGATGCCTTGCGATTTGATGAGCCCGTCAACGTGGTCCGTAAGCCATTTACGGGCGTCGGGATTGCCCAGGTTGAGCAGTTTGTCACCGCCGTCCGCGCCGAGCAACCACTCCGGGTGCTGTCTGTAGAGCCACGTCCCCGGCGCTACCCGCTCCGGTTCGAACCAGACGATGCTCTTCACGCCCTTCTTATGCGCATGATCAGTGATGGCACGCAGTCCGTTCGGGAAACGCTTCGTGTCGACTTCCCACGTGCCTGTGTTCGGCCAGCCCCGGGAGGCGTTGCCTGCGTCGTAAACGTACCAGCCGGCGTCCATCCACCAGTAGTCCAGAGGAAGCTTCTCCTCCAGATACCGGTCCACGAACATCATCTGCTTGTCGGCGTCGGTGTTGATCATCTCGCCGTACTGATGGCTGCTGCAGGCGGCCATATGCGTTGGAGCGAGTTTGCCGCCCGGATGCGGAGTGTTGTACTTCAGCATCCACTGTCGCCACACATTTTGCGCGTGCTGCCGGTCACCCTTCCAGAACTGGAGGACGATTAGCGGCGACCGGACCCCTTCGCCAGGTTTGAGGCGAAAGTGCGTCAGTTCCTGCCCGCCGACCACATGCAGGCCGTCCGCTGCATCGCGTGTGAACTCCGCCGCCCACTGCCCCGGCCAGCCGATGACCGCGATGACACCTTCGCCCGGCCATTCGATGTTGAAATACGGCAGGTCGCTGTTCGTCGGGCGCCCGCCGTTGGTCGTGATGCGCTTAACTGTGCCCGGACCAAGCGTGTCCCGTAACGGTTGATAATCGGTGGGGGTGCACGGACTGCCGGTGTTGTGGTTGAGGACGAACTCGCCGTCCGCGTTTCGTTGGAGACTAACATCAAGGCCTTGGAACCCCTCGATGATGGGGGTATCGGCTTTTCCTGAGTTCCAAAGGTAGACGGTCCACTCCACGATGGGGAAATCGGTGTATTCCGTCATCTCCCAGCTCACTTCCAGGCCCGTGGCTGGATCGATCCAGAATGTCGTGTTTATGCGGCGCGTACCCGGCGGCGAACCGCCGATACCACCGACCTTCCACGATTTCCGCAACTCCCCAAACGGCTTGCCTCCATAGACGAACGAAAATGGCGGATCGGTAGAGTAGGTGCGCGGCTTCCCGGCGGTGATCGGCAGATCGCCCAGCCAGACCGTCTCGCCGTTTTCGAGAGTCACCTTCGCATCCGCCCAGTCGGCTTGGTCGCACGAGATACCGTCTCCCGCGTCACCGATTTCCATCGTGAACTCGGTGGCGCCGCCGAGATCGATCGATACCGGCACGCCGGGCATACCCTCCCGCAATACGCCCGAACGGTACTTCTCGACAACGTTCACCGCAATCGAGAACACGACGCTGCCGCGCCCGCCGGAGGTCTGTTCGTTGCTGTCCACGGCGATCACGGCATCGAACGTTGTTGCCGAAAAGGGAAGTCGGACGATAACCTTGCTCGCCGCATGACAGTACAGCCCGCGAGAGTAGGTCTTGCCGGCTATGTTCATCGGCTTACCGTTCCGTTCGTTGCGCTGTACCGGGTCGTTGTTGGCGACGACGTAGAGACTTGGCGCGTCCGATCGCTTATCCACGCGCTCGTAGAATGCCGCTCCGGCCCAACGCCCGGCCTCGGCCATCTCGCGTTCGGTGACCACTACCGCGGAAGCCTGTGAAGCAGCCATGATCCACACCACCATTCCGGTCAGGGAGCGATACTGCATCGGATCGGCCTTTCTGCCAGAGCCGCAAGGACGTAACGGCTCATGATACTCCAGTGTGTCAACGCTTTTCGAACCAGCGGCAAACGAGCACAAACCCTCCCGTCGCCGTTGGCCGGGAAAGAGTAACACGGGGTACCATGGAACCAATCGCCGGTCGGCGCATTCTGCATGTACTAGTTACACGGCGGGCCGTGTCGGTTGAGCACTAAAGAGACTGGTCCGGCCGCAAGGGAGGTCACGATCATGAAGGCTCGAACACTCGGTTTGGCTGTCTCCGCCTGCGCGCTTCTTTGCGCGGCGGGCCCGGGTAACACAACGCCGGCGACACCGGCCCTGCCTGGGGCAAATGGGTTCGCCGTTGAACGGGGACAGGTTGCGTCCCTCGATGGAACCGGAATCCCGTTCCAGTTGCGGGCCACCGCATCGGAACCGGGACTGGGTACGCCGATGTACTCCGATGCGAGGCTCAAGACGGACATCCGCACGCTGACCGACGCGTTGACCACCGTTCAAAATTTGCGGGCGGTCACGTTCCGTTGGGATCCCGCCCAGTTCAAGGACCGCACCGTGCCGCAGGGCCGGCAGATCGGTTTCATCGCCCAGGAGGCCCAGAGGGTCCTGCCCGAGGTGATAACCACGGATGATCGCGGCTACCTCGCCATTCAGTACTCCAACGTGGTGCCCGTTCTGGTGGAGGCGATCAAGGAGCAGCAGAAACAGATCGACGCCAAGGACGCAGCGATCGAGAAACTTCGCACCGACGCGGATGCAGCCGTGAAGGATCTACAGACCCGACTTCTCGCGGTGGAGGATGCGCTGAGCCAGACGGGCAACACCGGGTCTGCCGCCAACGCCGTCCCGTTCACCTATGGTGGCAACACCTACCAGGGCCAGTACCGCGAAATCGCGCCGGGGGTTTTCCGGCAGTTCTGAGTTGCAGGTTACGGGTGGACCATCGGCTGAAGCCGACGGCTGCGAAACGAAACCGGCTTAAGCCGGTTGAATGCCGATCAATACTGATCGGTTCAGTTGGCTTCAGCCAACTTCGTGTGATCAGCCGTCGGCTTCAGCCGATGGTGGATCTATTGTTCGTTCTGTGTCCCTCTGCTTGCGCTCAACGGTGCTCAGCCTAAAAAGGAGCGCGATGACGAAGGCAGCCGATAGCAGTCACACCGGAAACGCCGCGATGCCGCCGTAGCGTAGCTCAACCCACGGATGGAGCACGAATACGAGATAGTGGATCCCCGTCAGCCCGACCATATACACCGCCCAGGCCCTCCCGACAGCCCGGAAGCCCGTAAGCCTGCGTTTCGACGTCGGTGGCCCATCCTTGCCTGTCAACGGGAACGGCAACTCGAACAGCAGTCGGCACGCGACACACGCGGTCGCCAACACGGCATTGGCGGCGAGGATATTGGGCACTGTCGGTACCATCGCAGTGATCCTATGGTTGTAGCTTAAGGTGTGGCGTCATGGCCGACCGCCCCAGAGTGCTCAGAACTCCTGTGAGGGTCTGGCAATCTCCTCCACAGACAGGAGAGTGCTGAAGTCGATGGCTTCCACGGTGCGTATCGACAGGTACAGATGGTGTGGATCGTCCAGCAACGGCGTGAACCCGTATTTTGCGTAGAAACGAGCTGCCTTATCGTTCAGCGCATCCACCTCCACGGCGTATACACCTGCCTGGCGGGCTATCTGTTGAGCGCGCCAGAGGGCATGAAGCAGAAGCTTCTCCCCTAAACCCATTCCCTGACCGCTCAGATCAACCGCCAGCCTTCCGAGCAGTACGACGGGAACAGGAACTTGGGGCGGCAGGCGCCGGTCGTCAGGGACCGTTTCAAAGGCCACCCTGCCGGCCGCGAGGGTGTAGTACCCCAGAACCCGTGTGTCACCTTCCTCGACCGCTACGAATGTCCGTCCAATGTGACGCTCATCGTGCTGCATGGCCAGCCGTTGCAGATAGTTGTTGAGCATCGGTTCGCCGCAGTCGAATGAACCGCGTTGATGGGATCGCGTAAGGTGCTCAATGCGCAAAGCCATCAGGGGATGAGTGTTCCGTCACGCACCGCGTCACCAAACCGCGCGACCGCCTGCTGAAGCGCGGTATTGGGCGCCGCCTGGGCGTCCAGTATCGCCAGGAAGGCATCACGGTCGCGGTTCGAGAGAACGCGCGTTTCCGCCTGTTCTACAACCTCGCGTGACTTCTCCACCACGGTGGCCTTGATGAACTCGCTGACGGTCATCCCATTGATGGCCGCCGCCTGTTCGATCAATGATTTCACCGCGGGCGTCGTCCGAAAATCCACGCGCGCCTGATTTTGAGTTGCTGCCGGCATGCCTGGTAATCCCTCCCGATACCGCCATGATACCATGGCCGTACGGATATTTGCCACACATTATTGGCACAATCTCAGAACTCTTGCGGCAGCCTGGCGATCTCCTCGGCGGAGAAGACGGGGCCGTCTTTGCACACGTAGACCGGGCCGATGTTGCAGCGGCCACATTTGCCGATGCCGCACTTCATGCGGTTCTCCAGCGTGGTATAGACGCGGCTGTCCTGGAACCCCAGCTTCTGCAGCACCGGCAGCGTGAACTTGATCATGATCGGCGGGCCGCAGAGGATGGCGAACGCGTTGTCGGCGGAGGGAGCAGCCTTCTCAACGATCGTCGGCACGAAGCCGATCTCGCCCTTCCAGTCGGGCGTCTCGCCGCCGGGATCGACCGTCTGCCACAGCTTCACGTCGGCGCGGCCGGCCCATTCCTCCAGTTCGCGCTTGTAGACGAGGTCGGAGACGCTGCGGGCGCCGTACACGATGGTCACGTCGCCGTACTTTTCACGTTCGTCCAGTACGGTCCAGATGACGCTGCGCACGGGTGCAAGGCCGATGCCGCCCGCCACAAACACAAGGTTGGCGCCTTCCATCTTGTCCAACGGGAAGTTGTTGCCGTAAGGCCCGCGGAAGCCGATGGTGTCGCCGGCGTTCAGGTCGCTGAGTGCCGTGGTGACCTTTCCCGCCTTCTTGAACGTACATTCCACGTAGCCGCGCCGCGTGGACGGTGAAGCGATGCAGAACGTGCTCTCGCCCGCGCCGAACGCGGAGTATTCACCGAACTGGCCGGCCTCGAAGGCGAAGGTCTCCGCGACCGCCGGGTCCTGGAATGTCAGGCGGAACGTACGCGTGTCCGGCGTCTCATCAACGGCTTCGGCGATGGTCATCAGGTAGGGTTGGTAAACGCTGGTCAGGGCTGAGGGCTGAGGGCTGAGGGCTGGGTCCGGACCTTGAATGCTGGATGCTGGATGCTGGATGCTGTTCATGCGGCGCCTCCGTTCGCACGTTGAGCGATACTGTCGAGAATCTCCGGTACGATCACTCCGGCGGGGCAGGCCTGGACGCAGCGGCCGCAGCCGGTGCAGAGGACGGCCTCGAACCGCTTCGGGTAGATCTCGAATTTGTGCAGGATCCTCTGGCGGCACCGGGAGGCCTGGTCGGCCCGCGGGTTGTGGCCGGACGTGTGGACCGTGAAGAGCCCTGTCTGGCAGGTGTCCCAGTTGCGCCGGCGCGTGCCGGCAGCGGTGCCGTCGGTCTCATCCACGATGTCGAAGCAGTGGCAGGTCGGGCAGATCGATGTGCACGCTCCGCAGCCCAGGCAGCGGAGGCCGAGGTCGGCCCACAACGCGTCCTCGAAATGGCCTTCCAGCCATTCCTCGATCTTATCCAGCGGGAATGCCTCACGGCTTGGCGGAGCGGGATCGGCGGTGACGGGTTCGTCACTGAACCACCTGGCGTGGCCCGATACGAATGCCTCGCCCTTGGCCGTGAGGGCTTCCGCGGTGTAGCCTTCCCCGGCTGGACGCAGCAGCACGTCGGCGCCAACGGTGGCGTCCGCGCTCAGGCCAATCTTGTCGCAGAAGCACGTGGGCGCCATCTCGGCGCAGGCGAGGGAGATGATGGTGGTCGCCTCGCGCCGCGCGAACCACATATCGTCCTTGTAGTCCCAACCCATCACCTTGTCGAGGACGTTCACGCCGGCGGCGTCGCACGGCCGCGCGCCCAGCACAACCTGAGGCTGGGAGGCAGCGGCGGCGGGCGTCAGCTCAATTCCGGTCCCCTTGCGCTCCCACCCGAAAACCGCTTCCGTAGGCGGTTGGAAAACGGCACGCAACGACCGGCGCGGCATTTCGCCGCCGAGTATGGCATCGGCAAGCGTGAAGATCGCGCGGTAATCGGTACCGCCGTCCGCAGCTTTCGCCGGCGCGATCACGCGCACGCCCGCGGCGGTCAGTTCGGCCACCAGCCCCGTCAGCGCTTCCTTGGTAATGGCCTTTGTCATCGGATGAACTCCTGCTCGTCTTCCATACGGAACGCGCCGATAGGCTCTGCTGCCGCCGGGTCGTCCGTCATTTCGAACCCGAAGCGCCGCTCCACGATGCGCGCGACCTCCCGGTTCAGCAGGCCCAGCGGGATGTCCACAGGGCAGACGCGGTCGCACTCCCCGCAGTCGGCGCAGCGTCCGGCGTGGTGCTGGGCGCGCGTCAGCTGCCAGGCGAAAACACCGCGTGAATGGGCAGACGACTCGATCCACAACGGCTGCGTCTTTTCGGTCACGCACCGGTCACACGTGCAGAGCGGGCACACCTGCCGGCACGCGTTGCAGCGGACGCAACGCTCGAACTCCGCCTGCCAGAATGCCCAGCGCTCGGCGGGCGGCATGGCTTCCAGTTCGTCGATCCTTGCGTCCCGTCTCCGTTCACCGGGCGGTGGTGGGGGCATGTCCCCAAGGACATGGTCGGCCAGCGTCGGCTCTCGCGACTCGCAGCCAGGGCAGCGCTCGGATACGGTCTCCGCGCTCAACGCCTCTTTCGACGCCGGGTCCGCCAGCACGCCGCCGCACCGGACGCCGATGACGACAACGTCCTCGCGCTTGATCTGCGATTCGCGGATCAGGCCGGCCACCGCCTTGGCGTCGCACGGTTTGGCCACGATGGCGGCCTTGCCCAGTTTGCCAACGTTCGGACGGCGAGGGGACAGGTACGCGGCAAGGTTATGCACACAGCGCTGATCGAAGATGAGGCGGTCGGCGTCCTCGGGCTTCGTGACGAAAACGGGTCGCGCGCCGGTCGGCCCCTGTTCCCAGCCAATGACGACGTTCACCTGGCCGTCAGCGAGGAGCGACCGGGAGAGCTCCTGGAGTTCCTTCATGCCTGTCCTCCAGCCGGCGCGGGGGCCGGCGCCACGGTGGAGATCGGTATCTCAAGCGGCTCGCCGTGGGACAACCGATCGTACCGGAATCCCTCAAACGGCCCCAGCGCTCTCACGCGCTCCACCGCGCCGTCAACGATCTCGCGCCACTTCAGCCCCTCGGAGGCGGAGACCCACGAAAACGTGAGCCGGTCCTCCTCGAATCCGAAGAACTGCAGCAGATCGTGGAAGATGGCGAAGCGCCGCCGCGCATGCAGGTTGCCGCTCGTGTAATGGCAGTCGCCCGGGTGGCACCCGCTGACGATGACGCCGTCCGCGCCACGCTCAAACGCCTTCAGGACCATCAGCGGGTCGATCCGGCCGCTGCAAGGCAGGCGCACGATGCGCACGTTCGGCGCCATCGTGAGGCGGCTCGTGCCGGCCAGGTCCGCGCCGGTGTACGTGCACCAGTTGCACACGAAGGCGACCATCCGGGGTTCAAAGTCACTTTTTTCTATGGTTTGGTTTTCCATTTTCTTTGGTCACTAATTTACCACGGAGGACACAGAGAACACGGAGGATCACGGAGTTCACGAATTTGAACCAAATCCCTCTGTGAACCTCTGTTCCCTCCGTTTCCTCCGTGGGTACGAAATCTTACCCTTCACCGCGAATCCTGCGGGATTGGCGCCCCGCCCGTTACGCGCTGTATCCACCGGATGCACTTGTGCGCCGGGTCCACAGGTTCGCAGAACATCATCGGGCACGCGCCCGGTATTACCGCGATGCCCAACTCCCCGCACAGGCGGACCGCCTCGCTGTCCACACTGCCGCGCCCGAACGACCGGTGCATCCACACGCTCTTGAAACCGAGAACGGCGCATTCCCGCACCAGTTCTACGGCTGCCTTCGGCGGCGTGCCGATAACGATGGCGTCAACACCGCCCGGTATCGCGGTCAGGTTGGCGTAGCAGGCGTCGCCGTCCACGGTCTCAGCATTCGGGTTGACGGCGAAGACCTCGTGACCCGTCTCGCGCAGTTTCTTATAGATGGCGTTCGCCGCCGTGTCTCCCTTGCGCGAGACTCCGGCCACGGCGATCCGCTTCTGCGCCAGGAACTCTTCGGCTGCTTGTTTGAGTGTTGGCATTGTTATCGTCTCGCGATCTCAAGGGCGGCGTCGCCGGGCCGCGATTGCGTTCCATATCCCACATGACACGAACTCTACCGCGTAACCGGCGACCATGCACCAATAGATGTCCCGGTTCGGGGCGGAGACAGCCCTACCGATCAGCACGATCACAACGACGGGCACCAGCAGGATGGCCGCGCAGAAGACCACATTCAGTGCAGTTGGCCGCTCTCTTCGCCTTATCATTGATGGACCCTCCGGATGCCCCCCTACCCCCCAATACTGTCCGATGTCAAGAGATCCTTTACAGTTTCTGACAACAGATGGTTTACACCCGGGCCTCAGCGAGAGCGGCGATGCGGACGTTTGCGAAATAGATTGCATCATCGTGTAGTTCAGGGCGAATCTCCACCCATTCGTGGA